>CAZNOE010000017.1:7650-23271 GCA_964574525.1 uncultured Bifidobacteriaceae bacterium | reverse complement strand
TTCGGCTAACGTCGAATCGCGCAGCCTGATCCGCAAGGGTCAGGCTGCGTGCTATCCGGGCTTCAAATGATGCCGGAAAATATCTTCGACAATCGTCTCTGTCACTGCCAGTTCAGATTACGAAACTGCCGACAACGCCTTGGGCTTTGAAAACGAAACGATAGCGCTTACGATCTGGCCGTGAAAAAACCTCTTCGGATAATCCTGCGCACCTCAGCCGTAATCGCGGCGCTCATTGTCACGGCACTGATTCTAAGTCTCGACGGAGTTGATCACCGCCCTTACCTGCGGGAGCCTTATTACGCCGAGACGACCGCCCGCTTGCGCGCCAGCATAGCCACAAATACGATCGCCCGCGGCGAACTGGCGGCGGGATTCGGTCGCGCGCGCCTGACTCCCACGGTGAACGCCCTGCAGGATGATCCGGCGCAGGGACGGTTCCGTTCGTTGCCGCTGGCCGGTTACGGCAATCGCCACGGCAAATCCGCCACGGGAGTTCACGACGATCTTTATGTCAAGGCAGTCGCCTTTCGCGTCGGAGACCGTGTGGGCGTGATGGTTGGCGCCGATGCCTTGATCATGCCGCCCGAGGTGACGGATCTGGCGGCGCAGCGACTGGAACAGGAACTAAAGTTGTCGCGGGAGCAAATTTATCTCAGCGCCACGCACACTCATTGCAGTTTGGGCGGCTGGGGTGAAGGCAAAGTGGCCGAAGCGTTTGCTGGCGGTTTCCAGGCCGGCTCACGAACCTGGTTTGCCGACCGCATTGTCGTGGCGATTCGTGAGGCGATGTCTGACTTGAAACCGGCCTCTTTCGGCCACGGCGGTTTCGCGGCGCCGGAATTCGTGCGCAACCGTCTGGTAGGCCAATTGGGAAAAGTGGATCCGGAGTTCAGCTTTGCCGTCCTCAAACAGAAAGATGGGAAGCTCGCGGTGCTGGGAAGCTACGCCGCCCACGCCACGGTTCTCTCGAGTGACATGATGGAGTTCAGCGCAGATTATCCGGGCTGCTGGCAACGCGCAGTCGAGCAAGCGACTGGCGGCACGGCGGTGTTCCTTGCCGGAGGAATCGGCAGTCACTCGCCCGTTCCCGGCGAGAAAGGCTTCGCCGGAGCCGAGCGAATGGGGCAAGCCCTCGCGCGGTCATTGTTGGAACAATTGCCGCGCGTTGCGTTCACCAACTCGCTCACGTTTGGGATGCTGGGCCTCGAGTTATCCATGCCGCCGCTCAACGTGCGAATCACCGACGGCATCCGCCTCCGGCCCTGGCTGGCCGGGCGCTTGATGCCGGGAAGCCACGAGCGCAGCTTCATTCAGGTCTTTCGCCTTGACGACTCGGTCTGGATTTCAACCCCGTGCGACTTCAGCGGCGAATTGGCGCTGGGAATAAAGGACTTTCTGCGAGTCCGAGGGAGCAGCGCCATCGTCACAAGCTTCAACGGCGATTACGTCGGCTACGTGATTTCCCCGCGCTACTATCATCTGAACGGTTACGAGCCTCGGGTCATGTCGTTCTTTGGGCCGAATGTGCCGGATTATTTTGACGAGTTGATCCGGACCATGGCGCTCTCCCTGGCGAGCAAATAGGCGACGAGTTACTTCACAACGCGACGATCCAGCAACTGAAGTAGAGCATCGCCAGCCCCACCATCTTGAGCTCGTGTTTCAGCTTGTCGCGGATGTTCATCGCGTGTTGGCCGGGCGTAATTCAGGAGATTTGGTCCGAGCGAGATACCCGCCGGGAATTTTCCAGCGGCGGTGCATCCAGATCCATTGTTCCGGGTGCCGGAGCAGCATGCCCTCGATCGCCGCGTTGTAGGCCCGGGTGTTCAGCCGGATCGCCTCGCCGGGGTCTTCGCATTCAATCAGCGGCAGGGGCTCTTCAAAGCGCAACACGTGGCTGCCGTCCGGCTCGCGCCAACTGCAGGCTGGAATCACTGGAGCACCGGTCGTGAGGGCCAGCAGGGCCACGCTCTTGAACGTACCGGCCGGGTGGCCGAAGAAATCCACCGTGACCCCGTCCTTCTTCCCGGCGTGTTGATCAAAGACGTACACAATCACCGCTCCGCTCGCGAGCAACTCAAGGATGGTGTCCAGCGAGCCCCGCTTGGGCAAGGTGCCAAACCCCGCCCGCCGAAATCGCCAGGTGACAAAACTGTTCAGCAGGCGGGGTTTGAGCGTGCGGCGCACGAAGTGAAACTTGCCACGGTATTGCGGGAACTGGGCGATGCCCGCCACGGTCGCCACCTCGAAGTTGCCGAAATGGCCCGTGAGCAGGAGCAGCCCTTTGCCCTGCGCGTGGGCGCGGATGGGTAACTCCGTGTTCTCCAGACGAACCCAGGCTTTGCGCCGCCGCGCCGACATGAGCGGCAGACGAACAAACTCGATGGGGAAGCGGGCATAGTGGGCGTAGTATGCCTGCGCGAGGCGGCGGATTTCGTCTTCGGGCAACACGCCGCCAAAAACGCGCCGGAGATTCCCCAGGACGATTCCGCGCCGATACGGCAATAGGTGGTAGAGCAGTTTGCCGAACCAAGGCACGTTGGTTTGCACCGGGTCGGTCCACGCGATGGCAGAGGCGTCGGATTCGGTGTGCGTGAGCGAGACCCGAAGGCGGGCCACACGGTGGCGATCAAGAACGGCCTGGGCATTGAGGCTGGATTTAACGCACGGCGCGCCGTAAGCGTCGCGCTCCACGGAAAAATCCGCGGGCGCGATCACCCCCAACGCGGTCTCACGCGGAAAGAGTTTACAGCACGCCTCCTTGGCGGCGAAGCGAGCGGCCAAACTCGCTGCGCGTCCCTGGCCGGCGCCGGCATCGGCAAGTTCTTGAACGCTGAAAAGGCCGGCAAGTTCCTCTGTTGTGTTGTCCAGAAGCAGCCGTTCGACACGGGCAACCTCGACCGTATCAATGCCACAACACCTGCCTTGCGGAGCCTCCGTATTCATCGGTCTGCGGGGGAGGCGTCAGCGCACACCACCAACGCGACGTTCATGCCGCCAAAGCCGCGGCACAGGACGAGGGCGATGTTGCTCCGCGGTCGCTGCGGCGTGCGGGAAACGGGGAACGAACCAAACTGCGGGTCCGGCGAATTCAAAGTCGGAACGCCGGGAACAACTCCCTGTCTGAGCGCGTTCAACGTCAACACGAGATCAAGCAGGCCGGACGCTGCGATCAAGTGACCGAAGGCCCATTTGAATCCGGTCACGGGTGGCAGGTTGTTTCCGAATACACGCCGCAAGGCCTGCACTTCTGAGGCATCAGAACCGGGCGTGCCGTTGCCGTGGGCTACGATCATCCCGACGGCGTCAGTGGGGAGGCCCGCGTCGGCAAGGGCAATTTCGATAGCGCGACTCAAACCATCGCCGTCAGGGCGCACGTCGAGAATTCCGATGGCCTCGGTGGTGCAGCCGGAGCCGAGGAATTCGCCGAGGATTGCCGCCTGCCGGGCTTGTGTGTCCGCCATCGTTTCGAGCATGACGGCCGCGGCGCCCTCACCGAACACGGTGCCGCAACGTTCCTGATCAAAAGGCCGCAACGTGTCCGGCGACATCAAGCCAAGGCGGTGGTAGTGGAAAACAGTTTCCGGCTCACAAGGCGTATCGTGACCGATCGCCACCGCGCGATCCGCTTCGCCGGCGCGAAGGGCCACCGCAGCTTCGGCCACGGCCATGGCCCCGCCGACGCACTGGTTCGTGATGCAGGCGTTCGTGCCTTTGAAGCCGTGGCGGATGCCGACGTGGCAGGCGACATTGTTCGGCAGGATTTTGAGCAGCCACATCGGGTTCACGTTTCCGCCCAGCTCACGCCCGAACTTCTGGAGGTCGCCACCGGCGGCGGTCAGGAGCGGAAAGAAATCGTAATTACTGCGGTAGTTTCCCCCGCCCGAACCAACGAACACGCCGCTGCGATCGTTGAACTGCGGGGCGGCTTCGGCCGCGAGTGTCGCGCGGTGCGCCGCAACCCCCGACTGTTGAATGGCGGCGCCGGCGGCGTAGAGGCCGAAGAGGTCAGTGCGCGAGATGAGCTTGTGGAGTTTGCGGTCCTCGACGAGCGTGCGGTTGTCCACTCCGGTGACCTCCGCCGCCAAACGCACTGGCCAGCGGCTGGCATTCCAGGAACTGATTTCCTTGATGGCGGAACGACCGGACACGACCGCGTCCCAAATCGCGTCCACGCCCAGCCCCGCGCCGCAGACGGCCCCCGCCCCGGTGATGGCGATCTTGCGGGAAGCGCTCATGTGTTCGGCACCTCGTCCGGATGGCGGAAGGCGAGCGAGTTGTTCGAACCGCCGAAGCCCAGCGAGTTGGAGAGCACGGCGCGAATGGGCATGCGCCGCGACTCGCTGCGCACGATATTCACGTCGCAGTCGGGATCGGGGTGGACCAGGTTGGCGCTCACGGGGGCGATGCCATCGCGGATGGCGAGCGCGCACACGGCGGCCTCAACGGCGCCCGCGGCGGCGATCAAATGACCCATGCAACTTTTCGTGGAGCTCACCGACACGCGCTCGATGTGGCGGCCAAACACGGCTCGCAACGCGGCGCATTCGCTGCGGTCGTTCATCAGCGTGGAGGTGCCGTGGGCGTTGACGTAATCCACCTGGTCTGGCGTCAGACCTGCGTCGGCGAGCGCTTGTTGCATGGATTGAATCGGGCCATCGCCGGAAGGATGCGAGTCGGTGATGCGGTAGCTGCTCAGCGAATTGCCGTCGCCAGCCAGTTCGGCGTAAATGCGCGCGCCGCGTTTGCGCGCCGCGTTCCAGTCTTCGAGTACGAGGAAACCCGCGCCTTCGCCAAGCACGAAACCATTCCGGGTCGCGTCGAACGGCCGGCTGGCGCGTCCAGGAGTGTCGTTGTCAGTCGAGAGAGCGCCCAAAAGACAGAAAGCCGACAAACCCAGCGGATTGAGCATCGAATCGTAACCGCCCGCCAGCATGAGATCCGCATGACCCCGTCGCATCACCTTCAGCGCCGTGCCAACGGCCTGTCCGCCTGAGGCGCAAGCGGTATGCACGGCGGTGGCGTAACCTTGGGTGCCGAAGTGGCGCGTGAGCAGCGCCAGCCCGGCGTTGGTCTGGCTGCGGCAGAACGCGACCGGGTCCGCCGGGAATTGATCTCGCAGGAGTCCGTCCGGGTTGAATTCGCCGTCCCCGACGCAATGCGCGTGGACTGTTTCCAACTCGTTGAACGCAACACCCATCATCCCGGCGCCAACGCTGAATCCCCAACGGCAACTTGTAGATGGATCGGGGCGAATGCCCGCATCGCGCAATGCCTCTTCGCCGGCCGCGAGAGCGAAGCGATGCGAGCGCGACGCAAATTTGAGGAGCTTGCGGTCGGTGATGACCGACTCCGCGTTGAAGTTTTTGATTTCCGCGCCAATGCGCGCCGGGAAGCCCCGCGCGTCGAAACACTCGACCGGTGCCACGCCGCTGCGTCCAGCGACGAGGGTTGCCCAGGTGGAGGGCGCGTCATTGCCGACGGGCGTCACCATGCCAATGCCTGTGATGGCAACTCTGCGACGGGGGATCATGAGCGTTCCTCCGGCGCGAGCAGCACGCGAGCGCTGCTGATGACCCGTTTGGCTTTGCGGGTTTCCACACGCAATGTGGCGGCATCTGTTGAAAGCTGATTCAGACAGGCTTCAATCTCCAACACTTCGCCGGGCGGAGTGAAGGCGCGAAGTTTCACGTCCGACATGCCGCGCAGCGCCCAACGTCCGCCGGCGGCGGGTGGGGACAGCCGGGCGGCCAGCCTCGCCGCCAGTTCGAGATTTGAATTCATCAACAGCGTGCCCGGAAAGACGGGGCGCCGTGGGAAGTGGTCGTCAAAGAACGGCGCGGAGTTGGGGACGCGAAGCGTTGCGCACAATGATTGCGCGGCTTCATCATCAATGAGTTCGAGCGCGAAGGATGGCACGCCGCCGAAGGCGCCAGGCACTGCGCCAATGCCCTGGAGCCGGGCAAAGCGATCCCGCAGCGCCTGCGGGTCGTCGAATTCTTCGAGCGGCATCATCGGCCCAACGCAGTGCTGGAGACGGATCACTGGAATGCCGTCCACATGTGCAGTTCCGCCGTAGCCCACAGCCTCGGAGTCCACGGATTCCAACCCGGCGGCCAACTCGAGCACCTGACCGGGGCGAACCGGGGCAAGGAGTTCAATACTCGCGGCGAGTCCTGCGACAGGCCGGCACTTAAAGTCCATCGCCGCCATCGCCGCCCACGCCGCCAATTGTCCGACGGCTTCCGCGACCAGCGTGGCCGGGAACGATTCGATTGCCGCAGGGACGGCGTAATTGCCGCGAATTCGGACTCCGCGTTGGATCGCGTGGATCCGGTCCACGAAGGAAAAAGCGCGGAAATGTTCGTCCATGCAGAAGCGTCGTGGAAGTTCCCGTTTGCTCAGGCTGGCTGTGCACTCCCGGCGGCGGCGCGCTGCTGGCGGATCACCATCTTGCAGAACGTCTCGGTGGTGAACAGGCGCGGAATGTCGGCCACTTTCAACGGGGCCTTGAACCGTTCCGCCGGCACTTCGTTCAGGAAGGATTTCAGACGTGCCAGGCCCGCCTCGGAAACGACCCCGCCCCGGTCGAACTCGGCTTCCGAGAGATCGCCGCGCGCCTCCTCCACGACTTTGCCGCGCGGGATCTTCACCTTGAAGGCGCGCTCCAGGCGGAAAACGATGTCGAGGAAATCAATGGATTCAGCGCTGAGATCGTGAATCAGTGACGCTTCGAGTTTCACTTGTTCCACCTCGCAGCCGAGGGCGTCGGCCATGGTTGCCGCCACCTTGGGGAACACGGCCAGGATTTCTTCTCTGCTGATGTTTGCGTTGCTCATGATTTGTTACTCCATCTTGAACCCGCCATCCACGTGCAGGACCTGCCCCGTGATGTAGTCCGCGTAGCGCGAACTCAAGAACCAGACGGCGTGAGCCACCTCTTCAGGCTGGCCAAAGCGGCGCAAGAGAATGCGGGACTTGATCTGGTCGCCGGCCAGGTCCCGCACCGCACGCGACATTTCCGTCTCGATGACTCCCGGCGCCACGGCGTTGACATTGATGCCGCGCGGCGCGACCTCGACGGCGAGCGCGCGTGTGAAGGCGTTGATGGCGCCCTTGCTCGCCGCGTAATTCGTCTGCCCGCGCCCGCCCTTCTCGCCTGACACCGAACTGATATTGACGATCTTCCCGCGCCGCTGGGAAATCATGAACGGCATAACGGCGCGTGTCATGTTAAAAGTGCCTTCCACGTTGGTCTCGAGCACGGCACGGACATCCGCCGGTTCCAAGGCCCCCAAAGGGTTGTCGCGAATCACGCCGGCGTTGTTGACCAGGAGATCAATGCGTCCGGTGCGGTCGAAAACCTTTTCCGCAAAGGCCGCGCAAGCTGCGGCGTCGCGCACGTCCACCGACTGAGCGGTGATTTTCACGACCTCGACCGCGCTGAAGACTTTCACGGCGGTGGTGGCGTTTTCGCGGCAGGTGAAAACCACCTCCATCCCTGCCGCGGCCAGCGTGTGGACAACCGCCCGGCCAATGCCCCGGCTGCCGCCGGTCACAATGGCCACTGCGCCAGCGAGGCCGGAATCTGTGAGCGTCGGGCTGTTCATCCTGAGATGCAATAACCGCCGTCCACAACCAGGGTGTGGCCCGTGATCATGGCGGCTTCGGGCAGGCAGAGCAAATAAACGGCGTTGGCCACGTCCTCCGGTGTGAGCGTGGGACCCGCCGGCGCGCGGCGCGCGTACTCCGCGAGCAATTGCTCGCGATTCGGAAAATGCTTCAGCGCGTCGGTGTCCACGACGCCCGCGTTGACGATGTTCACGCGAATCCCGCGCGGTCCAAGTTCCTGGGCCAGGCTGCGCGCCACCGATTCGAGCGCGGCCTTGGAGGCGCCAATGAAGGCGTAGTGCGGGATGGCGCGCGACGCACCCGGGCTGGAAATGCCAATGATGCGTCCGCCGTCGCGCATGAGGGGCACGGCTTGCTGGGCCAGCAGGTTCAGCGCGAGCGCGTTGGTTTCCATGCACCGCCGCCAATGCTTGAGCGTGAGTTCCAAGGCCGGACGGAGGACGCCGATGGCGGCGTTGCTCACCACGATGTCCGCGCGGTCGAATTGCCGGCGAAAAACCGTGAACGCCTCGGCGACACTTTCGGGATCACTGACGTCAGCTTGAATGGCCAGCGCCCGCCGGCCCAATGCGCGGACAGCAGAGCAAGCGGCCTCAGCCTCGTCGTGGCTGCTGCGATACACGATCGCCACGTCGCAACCGGCGACCGCCAACTTCAGCGCGATGGCCCGGCCAATGCCGCGGGATGCACCCGTGACAAGTGCGGTCTTTCCGGCAAGTGTTTCACTCATGAGTTCGTTCGCCTGACAATCTGTGTGGTTGTGGTCCGGAAATCAATGCTCTCCGGCGGGAAACAACCGGGACATCAGCCCCACGCGGGCTTGGGAAACTCCAACCACTCACAATGATCATTCCGCCTCGGAGCGTCTCTGGATAAACCGCGGGAACAGCCGCCCAGTGCTGTTCACGTAATCACGGTAGTCATGACCGTGAACAGCCGTTAGGTATTTCTCCTCGTCCGCCGCCTTGGTGAGCACGCAGAGGTAGTGGAGAATCAGAATGAAGAAGGCGGCCGGCGTCGGAAGGAGCAGTGCCGCGCCTGCCAGCATCACGATTTGAAACAGGTAGATGGGATGCCGCACATGCCGGTACGGCCCGCGTCGGACGAGCGTGGTTTTTTCCTTTGCGTCGATACCGATGCGCCAAGTGTTCCCCATGGCGGCGTAACACCACAGCGTGCAGGCATAACCGAGAACGACGAGGGCAACGCCCAGGATCAAACCTGCCGGGTGCAGCAGCCCGGGGAGGAGGCTCAAACCTGGTATCGGAGTCCCCCCGCCGACCAGAAACGGCTGGCCCACCCAGATCGCAATCACCACGAACCATCCGAACCAGAGCATCTTTTCATTCAGCCCGCGGGGCTTCAGGTTCGGCGAGCGCCCGATCTGCTTGCGAACGCGGCGGGCTTGAATCCACACCCCGCCCCAGTAGATGATACCGGAGGCGCAAACGACAATGCGGCGCAATTGAAGTTCCTCAGCGGTCATGGTCGCGCGCGCGTTTGGCCCGAATCAATCGTTGCAGTTCGAGCACCCAGTGTTTCTTGATGCTGTACCAGACATCCGCCGCCCAGAGAATGTGCGTACTATCCGAGTCGAACTTCACATCGAGCTGTGGTGTTTCGACGGACCCGCACCCTGGCTGGTAGTTGTTGATCCAGTCTTTGATCTGTTGGCTTTTCGACAGATGGCTGGTGGCGGGGATGGTCGTGTGGGCGTAGGTCGAAGGCAGCCGCACGTTTCGAACACGTGCTGTCCCTTGGGGCTTGTACTCGTTGACCGGTCCGTATCCAAACAAATCACCTCCCAGGATGTCCAAGCCCTTTTGGAACCCGGTGAATTCGTCAACTGAATCGGGAATCTTCCTCAGTTTGCCATTCATCTGCCATTGATTGGGGAGGGCTCTCCCCAGCCCGCCCGCGACTACCGCTGTTGCGAACGGAATACGGAGGCCGACTACGGGACGGGACTTCCCGGTCAAAGGATCAATGAAATCATACCGCTCCTCCGCTTTCCAGGTCAGAGGATTCCACACCGGAATCTTTTCCGTTGAGTCGCCCGCCAGCTTATACAACACCTTAACTGCCTGGATTCCGCCCTGACTGTGGCCCACCACCATCGGCCGCAGGCCCTCGTGCTCATAATACCAGGCGATCAGGCCGCTGATCTTTTCACTGCTGACATAGTAGCCAAACGCGTCACTCCCGTCCCTCGGGTTCTGGATGCTGCCGCGGGGATAGCCCATGCCGACGAGGAACTCGGAGAACGAAGTCATGCTGCCCTGGAGCGGGAGCAGTCCACCATGAATGTTGATTATTCTCGGTGCCGGAGACCCTGCCAGCACCTCGCGAACATCCTTTTCCGTTACGTGCTCGGGATCGAGCGCCATGACCCGTTCCAACGTCTCGTGGGCCGGCGCAATCTCCCAGGCCAAGGACACCTTTCCAGCCTGCGTATGGCGCGCCGGACCCAGAGCCTGCCGCCGGCTGGTCTGACAGGCCGTCACCAGCAACGCGGTACATAGGCAGCACGTTTCCAACGCGCCCCGGTTGCTCATAGCCGCCCTTCCAGCAGAGGCTGCGCGCGCAGCAGACGCTGCAATTCGAGCACCCAATGTTTCTTTATGCTGTACCAGACATCGGCGGCCCAGAGAATGTGCGCGCTGTCCGCGTCGAACGGCGCGTCGAGCTTCGGTGTGACGATCGTCTCCGGCGCCGGCCGGTAGTGGTTGATCCAGTCTCTGATCGGCTGGCTCTTGAGCAGGTGTCTCGTGTTGGGAATCTCGCCGTGTTTGTATTCCGTCGGCAGCCACACGTTCCGCACCACGGCCTTGCCGCTGGATTTGAAATGGTTGGCCGGGCCGTAACCAAGGAAATCTCCGCCGAGGAGATCGTGTCTCTTGCAGAAGCCCGTGAACTCCTCGACCGAATCCGGGATGGTCCGCAATCTCAAGTTCATGTCCCACTGATTCGGCAGGACGCGCGTCAAGCCGCCCGCGCCGACTGAAGTGGCGTAGGGGAGTTGAAGTCCAACCACGGGGCGCTTCATTCCGCTGAGCGGATCCAGTATCTCGCAACGCTCTTCCTGCTCCCATGTCAGCGGATTCCAAACGTGCAGTTTGGAGGACGGCCTGGCGGCAAACTGGTAAAGAACCTTGACCACCTGCATGCCTCCCTGGCTGTGGCCAACCATCATGGGCCGCAGGCCCTCCCGCTCGTAAAACCACGCCACCACGCCGGCGATCTTCTCGCTGCTCTCATAACAACTGAAACTGTAGGTGCCATCGCTTGGGTTGGTGAGACTGGTGGCAGGATAGCCCATGCCGATGAGGAATTCCGAAAACGACACCATCCGGGGAATCACCTTGGCGATGCCACCGTGGATGTTAATGACGCGCGGCGCCGGCGCGTGGGAGAGAACGTCGCGGACGTCCTCCGCCGTGACGTTCGTCGGATCGAGCGACAGAATCCGATCCTCAAGTTCCTGCGGCAGTCGGACATCGTGGCGCATGGAGATCAGTTCGACCTGATGCACCAGCGCTGGGGCGAGGCCGCGGCGATGAACGTTGCCACAACCGGCCAGCAAGAACGCGGCGACCAGTGTCAGGATGGTGACGAAGGTGTCTTTCACCTGTGTTCTTTCAGTTGGGCCAGTTCTTCCAGGAAACGGCCTTTCAATCCTGCCACATCCTCCGCCGAGTACACGGCGGAGCGATAGCTCAAACCGATGTTCGCCCGGTCACGAACCGTGGTCACCGAGAGCACGAGTGGTGTGACCGGCCCCGTGGAAACCCCACGGAAGTAATCCAGCGGGCCGGCATCCGGCCCGGAATGCCAAAGGGAATTCAGGTTCAGATTCGTGATGCCGCCCCAGAGGGGATAGTTCTTTGGATAGAACTTGGTCCGTCGTTCAGGCGACAAAAAGTTGAACATGAACCGGGCGAAACCCAACTCCAGCGGCGTCCCCAAATACAGTTTGTGCCGTTTGATGGTAGCGGTCTGTTGCTGAACGTCCCGGGCCAGATTCCTCAAACCAATTCCTTCCGGCACTTCGTGCGTGACCGTGAACGAACCCAGAAAAAGCCCAAAAGTCTGCCGACTGTCCACGCCAAGGGCGCTGCGGAGATTGACGATGCACCCCGCCGAAATCGCCCGACGTTTGCGCGCCCGCAACCGCCCGGCGGCCAGGGGCGAGAGAGATTTCAGCAGCAGGGCCAGCCACAAATCGTTGACGGTCACCCCCCACGCTTTCCCCGCCGCGACCACCGAGCGAAACGTTTCAGCGTCCAAGGAAAAGAAGTCAAAGCGGTTGACCATATTACCCGCGTTGCGACACGAAGTTCGGAAGGACCGCCGCAAGTTGCGAATCTGCATGGGCAGAGCCAGCAACCGCTGGGCGACGATTTTCAGGTGTCGGCGGAGCAGGTGAGCGCGGCTGTCGGGATACAGTTCGAGGGCAGGAGAGGACGCTGGCGCGCCTCCTTCGCGACAAGCCTCCACCAGCTCCCTCAGCAGAAGTACCACCGACTCGGCGTCCGCCGCGGCATGAAAGTAAACGAGACCGAGAAAGAGAGAATCGCCGGCCGGCGCCACAAAAAACCTGAAGGGATTGAGCCGCTCGGCCGGCGCGAACGGCGTGTTCAACTGGCGCTCTACCTCGGCGAACAATGCGGCGTGCGGATCCTCCCTGTCGGCAATGGTGCGGACTTCGAGAATCCCGGGGCTGCCCCCGTAACTATAAGCGCCTTTTGCCCGGTCGAGCGACAAATGGCTGAGGCCGCGCGCTGCCATCGTGGACTGAATCGCTTTTCGCAGCCGATCATCATCAAGCCTGACAGGGATGCGCACCACATGGACGGCACTGTAAGGGTGCAGGTCGTTCCACTGGAGCATCGTCTTCTGAAAACTGTTTAGTCGGCCACGCATGTTTCTTCACTTCGGTAATCTGGCTGCGCGACGGTGGCTGCAATCGCGTCGGGCCGCGCCAGATTAGCAACTGCCAGCCTTATCCGCCAAGCCGGGAGATTCTGATCAGTGATCACTCAAGCAGATGGAATCAAGTCTGGCAACCTTGAGAGCTTGGAGGAGGGAACGGCACCTCGCAGTCGTGCGAATGCTCGGAGTGACTGTGCAGGATTCCGCGGTACTCACTCCACCCCGCGGTTTCGGACACCGCCTGGCGCTGCGCGCGGATCGCCTTCCAGGCCGCTTCTTCGCGCGGGAAGTGCACGAACCGGTTGTAGAGGGCGCCCCGCAACCAGAACAGCAACGCGACCGTCAGCAGCAACAACACCGCCGCCCTGAGCCGGAACAATCTGCGGAAAAGGATTCTGACCTTTGCTGAACGGGTATTCGCTTGCATGGCTGTCAGCCCTGACACTGAAGTATGAAGACCGCCGCGGCCTTGTCACGACCTACGTCGCTTCATCGGCGGCATCGTCAAGCCAGCCGTCGGAGTTGCCAAACCAAGCCGTCTTTCTTTTACTGGGCAAGTGCAGTTTGAATTTGTTCTTAACACCACCAAACGAAACTCAGCCGAAGAGTTTCTTTGCCCGATTACATGACTGCGGAGCGGTGGCTGAAACAACATTCTGCCTTGCTCAAGTAATGGGTGTTACGCTTACAATTTCGCGGAAATGAGATCGCGTGAAAGCGGCGAAAGCCATTGTGAAAATGATCGAGCCGAAGAAAGGAAGTTTGATTTCGGGATATGAAATGCGTTCGTAAGTTTCGTTCGTGTGTGCTGGCTGGCGTCGCTCTGTCGTCACTGGGCTTTCTCGTCACGACCGCGTTGTCCGCCGCTACAAACGCCAAGCCAAACGTTCTCTTCATCCTCGCGGATGATTTCCGGCAGGATTGCATCGCGGCGTGGGGCAATCCGCACATCAAAACGCCAAACCTCGATCAACTCTCGGCGCGCGGCATGTCGTTCACGCACGCATACACGATGGGCTCGATGAGCAGCGCGGTCTGCACACCCAGCCGAACCATGATTCTGACGGGCCTCTCTCTTTTTCACATTCCGGCCAAAGTTACCGCAGAGAAGAATTATGCCCTGTGGCCCAAAGCGATGGCGGCGGGCGGCTATGAAACGTTCCATCTCGGCAAAAAAGGCAACTCGTTTGTCCCAGGCATGGAAGCCTTCCAAACCTGCCTCTACACAACCGATATGGGCGCGGATGGCCACCACGAAACCGCGAGCCAGATCACCGCCGACCGCGTCATTGAATTCCTGCGCACGCGCAAAACGGAAAGGCCATTCTTTGTTTATTACGCGCCGCCAGTGCCACACGACCCGCGAGTCGCGCCCAAGGAATTCATGGACCTGTATGACCCGGCCAAAATTCCCCTGCCCGCCCGGTTCAAACCGTTTCATCCATTCGACAACGGAGAAATGACGGTGCGCGATGAAATGCTCGCGCCGCATCCCCGCACGCCGGAAATCGTGCGCCGCCACCTGGCCGATTATTACGCCTGCGTCACGTGTTTCGATCATCACGTCGGCCGCATCATCGCGGCGCTGAAAGCATTTAAGCAGTTCGACAACACGATCATTGTTTTCGCGGGCGACAACGGTTTGTCGCTGGGCGATCACGGATTGCTGGGGAAGCAGAACGTCTATGAGCTGGGCGGCATGCATGTACCGTTGCTCATTGCCGGCCCAGGAATTCCGCATGGCAAGACCGGGGCGTTCACGTATCTCCACGATATTTTCCCGACGGTCTGCGACCTGACCGGCACACCGATCCCGCCGCAGGTCGAGGGCAAAAGCCAGGTGCCGGTTATCATGGGCAAGGTCGCCAGGGTAAGGGATTACATGTTCAACCAGTTCAAGACATTTCAGCGCTCCCTTCGCGATGACCGTTGGAAAATCATCCGCTATCCGCACGTCAACGTGACGCAGCTCTTCGATTTGCAGTCTGACCCGAATGAATTGAACAACCTCGCCGACAAGCCCGAATACGCCGCCAAAGTCAAAGAGTTGACAGCCCTGATGGAAAAAATGCAGAAAGAATTCGACGACCCGTGGCCGTTGACCGTAGCGAATCCTGCCGATCCCGCATGGTCGCCGGAAAAAGCAAAAGCTGCCGCTGCCACGAATTCGGTCGGCAAGCCTCGGTGAATTGCTCACGGCACCTGGCTGCGGTGCATGAGGTAGGCGATGAGATCGCGCACCTGGGCTTCGGTCAGTCCTTCCAGCATACCTTCAGGCATCAACGAGAGCGAAGATTCTCGAAGGCTCTCAATTTCGACGCGCTCCAGCGTCAGCGTCTCGGTCATCGTTTTCAGTGTGATGGTGCGTTCGGTCTTGGCGGTGATCAGACCATTCAGCGTGCGGTCGTCTTTGAGATCAACGATGGTCATCCGGAATTCCGCGCTCACTACCGCACTGGGATCAACGATGTTATCGAGCAGATAATCCAGATTGTCGCGGCCCGAGCCGGTGAGGTCAGGGCCGACTTGTCCGCCGTGGCCGTAAAGGGTGTGGCACGAAGCGCAAATGTTGTTGAAAACAACGCGGCCCTGACTCTTGTCGGCGACGGCCAGCGCGGGCGGTGTCAGCTTCGCCTTCAACTGCACGATGAATTTCTGTTTGTCCGCCGGGCTGTCGCGCAGTTCGCCCCACACCTCGCCCAGGCGTTTGGTGAGCGCGGGGTTGTTGAAGCTGCGAATCTGCCGGGCGTGAAACGCCGTCAGGTCCGCACGTGGGACTCTGCCTTCGGCCATTTCTTCGAGCAACGGCCCGGCGAACGACGGGCGCGATACGAGGGTGTCCATCACCGCGGCGCGTTCCGAGGGATGGAATTTGAGATAACTGCCGGCGAGCTTCTCGCCCATCGCCGGATCGTCGAACAGCGCCAGGCCGCGAGCGGCGGTCGAGTTGAGAAAACTCACGTTCAACAACCGCTCGCAGATTTGGCGCAAATCGGGCGGCCGCCTGTCAATCAGCGTTTGCAAGGCGGCACGGCGGAACGCAAGGTCGGTCTT
>CAZNOE010000017.1:0-7550 GCA_964574525.1 uncultured Bifidobacteriaceae bacterium | reverse complement strand
ACGAACTCCTTCAAAGTTCCTGCTGAAGTCGCGAGGCTCTGATCTCTTTCCGCGTTCCGCGTTCCGCGTTCCGCGTTTGTCGGCGGTCGCGCAGACATCACCGTGTCGAGCGGCCACGAATCGCTGAGCAACCGGACGGCCCACGTGCGAATGTGCTCGTCCGGATGACGGAGTTGTGAGCGCAGGAAATTTTCGTCCGCCGCGCCGATGGCGTAAAGTGACCACAAGGCACGGAGTTTCATCACCACGTCCGTCTGTCGGGTGAACATTTCGCGCAATTGCGTTTTCGCTGTCTCAAAATCGAGGACCGCGTTGGCGCGCTCGGTCAGTTGCAGCCGCGCCTGACGGACAAACCATTCGTTCTCGTGCAGGTGCAGCTTCACCAACTCGCTCACGTTCAGCTTCGCGAGATCGCCGATTTGCGGGCGCTGCGGTTCGCCGTACGTGATCTTGTAGATGCGGCCCGACGTGCGGTGAACGCCAGTGGACTCGTGACATTCCCCTGTGTCGCTCCAGTCGAGCACGAACACGCCGCCGTCCGGCCCGTAGCCGAGGTCGAGGCCGCGAAACCACGAATCGCCGAAGAAGAAACAATCCCTGCCGTGCGTGCCGACATACCCGGAGCCGGAGCGCTCGAGAATCTCCTGGTTCGCCCGAAAGCCGTGCATGTTCAGTGTAAAGAGATGACCGCGATATTCGGCCGGCCAGTTGTCACCGAGATAAATCATCGCTCCAACGTGCGCGTGCCCCCCGCCGTAAGCGTTGGCGGCGCCGGCTCGCGATGCCGTCCAGTCTTTCGCGGTGTCGAAATGCCAATGATCAGCGTGCATGTCAATCAACTCATAGGCGCGAGGATTTGGATCAATCGTGTGTGGCCGGACAAAGTGCGCGCCGGGAATCAAGTGCCAGAGGTGTCCGTTGACGGTGTTGATGTAAAACGCCTCGCCATGTTCGTTCCAATCGTGGCCCCACGGATTGGTCGTGCCGGCGGTGAGCGCCTCGAAGATTTTCCGTCGCGGATGATAACGCCACATCCCGCCGCAAATCGGCACCCGCGCACTATCCGGCGTGCCGGGCATACCGATTTCGCCGGGAGCCGACGCGCCGCAACGTCCGTAGAGCCAACCGTCCGACCCCCAGCGCAAGCCATTGGCGAAGTTGTGATAGTTGGCCGCGGGCACTTTGAATCCGTCGAGCACTACTTCGGGCGCGCCGTCGGGAACACCGTCGCCGTCTTTGTCTGGAATGAAGATCAATTGTTGCGGGCACAGCGCCCACACGCCGCCGAGTCCGACCTCGACGCTTGTAAGCATTTGCACTTCGTCCGTGAAAACATTCCGCGAGTCGAAACGGCCGTCGCCATCGTTGTCCTCGAAGATCAAGATGCGGTCGCGCAAGTGCAGATCGAACTTTTTCCTGTTCTCGGCGTAGGTGTAGTTCTCTGCTATCCAAAGCCGGCCTCGCGCATCCCAAGCCATCGCGATGGGATTCTGCACATCCGGTTCGGCGGCGAAAACGGTCGCCTTGAAACCGGGTGGGAGTTTCAACGTCGCGAGTGAGACGTCTGGCGAAGGCGGCGCTGCATTTGTGTCCGGCTCACTGTTGTAAACCGCGGGGAAGTCCGCTGCGTGCCCGCCAATCGCAACGAACGCCGCAACGAGCAGGCACCTGACGAGCCGATGATTTGGACCCTTCATGCGAGATGAATCGTAAAACAGAACAAACCGAATTACGCCGCGCGAGACTTTCGTAGTCGAGCAGATTCAGAAGACGGAGCCAATGGTCGGGATTGTTCTCCAAAGGCCCGATTTGCAGCAGCAAGATAGCGGCTTTCATTGGGGATTCAAGAGAATTCGTTCACGATGAAACGGATTATTTCACCCTGGCTTGTTGGCCATTCTGTTAGCCATCGAAGAGTTAACGAGCAGTCACGCCGCAGCCTAGCGACCACAGAAGGGTCTAGGTCGGAGAAGATTTCGTAGGCCGTAAGCGCCTGCCGATCCATTCCAGAAATGCCGTGAACGTCGAATGCCGAGAAGACGATCAGCGACCCTTGCAATTGACGGCCGATGGCTGACCCGGGGGCGGCCCGACGCGATCAAGAACGAGTCCGCCTGTGAGTTGGCAACCCGCTATGAGCAGAAGGTCAGGGTTGACGGTCTCGAACAATTCTTGTCGTTGGTTCAAGTCCGGTTAAAACCGCACGCCCAAACTCAGTATGAGGCGGAAGTCATCCTGCTTGGGCACCGCGCCATTGCTTTCCTGCTTGGGATTTTGGGTGCGGTCCCAAACGAAAGAAACGTCCAGGTCGAGCCGCTTGGTCAGTTCGATTTCCAGCGTGCTCACGGAGTGATGGAACGTCTCACCGACCTCGCGGCTGGTGTATTGTCCCCGGTATTCCAGGATCAGATTAATTCGCTGCGTAATCTCCCACTCAAACTTGCTGCCGAACGTCCACGCCAACGCGCTTCTCTGCGATGCCTCGCCGGGCTGGACGGAATCAAACCACGTCGTTTGATAGGCCGGCCCGGTGTCCACACTCCATTCCAGACCGGGCCGGTTAATGAGATCGTAACCGACACCGCCACCGAACGTGTACCGGCGCGCAATGTTCTGGAAGGTGTCCTTGTAATATTCAGCCAGCGGCAGGATGACGTAGAGCCGCCGCGACACCCAGTAGTCAAATTCCGCGTTCACGCGGTGGTTGTTCGCGCTCTCCACGTCGTCAATGGTGCTGATGTTGCCGAGGTAGTCGAAGCTGAGGCGCGTGGCCGCCGTGCGTCGTTGCAGGTTGACCTGCGCGTTGTAGTCCACCGACCTCGTGTTGCCCGAGCGCATCGTCAACCCCGCCGAAACCTTCCCCGACCAGTAGTTCCGCTCCTTGGCCCCGCCCGGGGCGATACTCTGTAATTCGCCGCGCGGAAAGGTGCGCGGCTCCGCTCCGCCGACCGTGACGTGCTCCGGAGTGATCGAAATCGGACCCGAAGCCTTCTGCTTGTCTCCATATAACAATTCATTGACATGCGGAGACCGCACCTGGCGGATGTCCTTCCAGTCGAAGTTCAGCAGTTTCAATTCGTCGCTGTCGAATTCGAGCTTCCGTTCCTGCATGGCCTTGATGCTGCCTTTCAACCACTCACCGGACTTGAGTTGAACCCAGTCGAAACCGTCATCCGGCGGGACCCAACTCAAGTCGGGCAGCGCGGAATTCGTTCGTCCGAGCGCGAGGGCATTAGTGCTGAGGACGACCTTGGTGGTGATGACGTAATTGGTGACGACCACCACGTTCGTCACCAGCACGTAGTTGGTTGCCACCACGGGGATGGCTGCGCGCGTTCGCGCAGCGGGAGATTCCGCGGCGTGGCCTGCCAGAGCGGAAGCCAGCAGCAACGTCAAGACGCCCGCCGCCAACTGGCCTTCATCATTTCTCGGTTTCATGCGTCGCTTCTCATGGTGCGGTCGCTTCAGATTGAACAGGAAGCCACAGAGGAAACAGAGGAAAATCCTCCGTTAACTCTGTTTGCTCCGGTCGAAATTGGCGCGCGGACTTCAGTCCGCTCCCTGCTTCGCCAAAGCGCTTCGCCGTGGCAAGTCAGCGCGCGGTGGGCGGAAGCGTCTCGGAATTCTGGTCGGCGTTGGTTCATTCGTTCGTTGAAGCGGTCCCGCATTGCGGGACTGCGCTCCGATCCGTAAAAAGTTGAACCGGAGGGAGCAGAGGGAGCGGAGAATTCCTTTCCGGTCTCTGCTCTCTCTGCTCAGCGACGGGCAAATTTGGTTGAGTGGCGAGTGTCCAGTGGCGAGTGGCGAGTGGGGCACGGGCCTTCGGCCACTTGCCACCTGCCACCTGCCACTTGCCACTTTTTATTTTCATTTCGGGAACAGGAAGGTGACGGTGAAGCGCAGGCCCGAGTCCGGATCGCTGGCGGGTTTGTCGGCTTCTGTAATCCCACATAAATTGAGTTGGATTCGTCAAAAGCTTTGTTATTTTGAGGACATGATGTTCGAAGAGATGCCCGAGGAATGGCAGGAGTGGCTGGAGCTGACTCCCCTCGAGCGCTTTCAGCAAAGCGAGAAGCTCTTCGCCCAATACCTTGTGATGGGAGGCAGCCTTGATCCCGACCCCGATCCGACAAGTCCTTTCTACAATCCGGAAACATCAAGTGCAGGCGCTGCTTATGGGCGGCCAGGCCTGCGTGTTTTACGGCGCGGCGCAGTTTAGCAAAGATGTGGATCTGGCGCTGCCCGCCTCGGAGGAGAATTTCTCCCGGCTGCTGGCCGCGTTGGGCGAACTCAACGCAAAACGCATTGCCGTCCCACGATTCGATCCTGCCTTGCTGGCGCGCGGCCACGCGGTGCATTTCCGGTGTCAGGGCGGCGACGCCGACGGATTGCGCGTGGACGTGATGAGTCGTCTGCGGGGTCTTCCGGATTTTGAGGTGCTGTGGGCGAGACGAACGACGATCAGCGGTGAAAACGCGGAGACCTTCGAGCTCCTTTCCGTCGAAGACCTCGTCCAGGCGAAGAAAACCCAGCGCGCAAAGGACTGGCCGATGATTGATGCCCTGGTCGAGGGCCATTATCGGGCGTTGGGCAGCGAACCCACGCCCGCGCGGGTAGCCTTTTGGCTGGCTGAATCCAGAACTCCGGAGCGCCTCCTTGGTTTGATCCAGCGATTCCCCAATGAGGCTCACGCTCACACCAGCCGCCGCCCGCTGCTCCGCCTCGCTTTTTCGGGCGAGAGCGAGGCACTGCGCGAAGCGCTCGATGCCGAAGGGCGTGCCGAACAGGCAAAGGACCGCGCTTATTGGGCGCCGCTTAAAGCCGAGTTCGAAGCCTTTCGGCGCGCGGAGCGCGAGGGCGGCTGAGTGTCGCAAGTTCTTCCCGCCACCCGCCACCCGCCACCCGCCACTGGTCACCCGGTTTTTCATTTTTGTTTTGTTGTTTTGTTGTTTTGTGCTCTGTCCGTGGCGCGGTTTGATTGAATCAGCGACGGGCAAATTTTGTTGAGTGGCAAGGGGCCAGGGGCGAGGGGCGAGTGGAGCACAGGCAATCGGCCACTTGCCACTTGCCACCTGCCACTCTCGGGTTGGCTGCAGGTGATCGAGTGATCAGTAAACAGTCAGCAGGTTTCACTGCGTGAGCCGCGAACGGTTGGAGGCGGTTCTGCGCCACGCCGGACAGAGCCTGGCTGCGGCTTGGAGCCAAAAGTCCATCGCCAGCTTGATAAGGCGGCGCCAAGAAGTCATACTGAGGGCGTGCAAAAAAATCACCAGATGCTGTCCTTGGCCGAGTTGCAAGGGCGATTGCGTCCGTTCTGCGAGAAGCATCGCATTCACCGACTGGACGTGTTCGGTTCCGCGGCGCGTGGGCAGGCGGGACCTGGTAGTGATGTGGACTTGTTGGTGACGCTTGACAA
Source organism: uncultured Bifidobacteriaceae bacterium (assembly GCA_964574525.1). GTDB lineage: Bacteria > Verrucomicrobiota > Verrucomicrobiia > Limisphaerales > JADLHS01 > WYBW01. Next base: position 2,134 of record CAZNOE010000017.1, on the reverse strand, counting down.
GTCATCGCCGGTTTCGATTGGCGAGTTGCTGGAGATGGCAGGGGAGGCGGAGGAATTGGTGGGGGCGGCAGTGGATTTCGTGCTGCGGCCATCCCTCGAGAAATCCGCGAACCGCTTCGCCCGCGAGCATATTCTCGCCACGGCGGTCTGCATCTATGGAAACTGACCAACTCGGCCGGCTGCGCGACATCCTGGAAGCCTCGCGCCTGATCGCCGGGTATGTAAAGGAGAGCGCGGAGGCTGAATTCCGGGCCGACACGCAGAAACAGGATGCCGTGATGCGGCGCATCGAAATCATCGGGGAAGCCGCCGTCCACCTGAGCGAGGAAACCCGTCGCGCCGTTCCCGAGCTGCCGTTCCGGAAAATGCGAGGTATGCGAAACATCGTCGCCCATGACTATGCGAACGTTGACCTGAACATTGTGTGGCAGGTCGCCACCATCCACGTTCCTGAACTGTGCGTGGTTCTGGAAAAGTTCTTCTCCAAGCAAGACCCATCTCCGCCGCCGTCTGCTTGAACAGGAGATAACGGAGAACACAGAGACAGAACTCTCCGCGACCTCCGCTTGCTCCTGTTGAATCAAGATCTTCATTTTTGTTGTTTTGCTTTGTTGCTCTGTCCGTGGCGCGGTTTGATTGAATCAGCGACGGGCAAATCTTTGTTGAGTGGCGAGGGGCCAGGGGCGAGGGGCGAGTGGAGCACAGGCAATCGGCCACTTGCCACTTGCCACTTTGCACTCTCTCCGTTTGCTCCGGTTAGATTTCCGTTCATGGTTGTGGTTTCGTTCGAGGCATCCATTCCCGGCACCGCATGGAACCGGCCCGCGCGAAAAACGTAAAGCCCCTCCTCCTGCGAGCCGGCCCAAATTTCCCCGGCAGGCCCCTGCGCCAGGCAGGTAATGTAGCTGAACGGCAGACCGTTGGTTTGGTTGAACTCCGTCCACTCCCCGGCGTGGCGGCGCAGCACCATGCCGTCGCCAATGCTCACCCGCAAATCCCCCTCCTTGACCTCCAGCAGGTCATACGCGTGAAGCTGTCGGTGTCCCGGCGGCCCATCCACCGCCTCGCAGCGGCCCCCCTTGCAATGGAACAACCCAGACTTCCACACCGCGACCCACAGCCCACCGTCGCGGCTCGCGGCCAGCGCCATCAACTCACGGCACAATGAGAGTCTGTACCAGACGCCGAAAGCGCCGCCGAGGCGGCATCACCAGGCGTGAATTGCGATCTCGGATCAAGGGGTATCATGGCCAACGCGCCAAGAGTGGCAGGTTCCTAACGAAAGCCAAGCCGAGCGTGTTGTGTCCTTTGCGCTATGCCGTTTGATCACTGACCACCGATTACTGATTACTGTTTACTGATCAGCCGTAGCTCATTGCGCCGGGATGGTGATCAAAGGCAGCCGTTCGTTGCTGCCGGTTTCCGCGAGCGTGAAGAAAAACATGATCGCCGTCATCGCGCGCTTCGTCTGCCAGTCGCCGTCGTCAATCCAGAACCAGTGATCGCGGTAACGCACGGCGGCAAAGGCGGCGGCCGGCTTGTCTTTGCCGCTGTGGATGCGCACTTTGATCCGCTGGTCCGCCGGGGACGAGTTCTCAAAAGCAGGCACGGCGCTGTGATCCTTCAGGTGCGCCTCCGGCACGTCCAGGTAGCTGGCGAAGGCCGCCATGACTTGCAGCATGGAACGGCTGTTCACGGCCAACTCATTCTCCGCCCCGCGCACCGGCGAGTAGGTGAGCACAAATTTCTGCTGATCCGCCGGCAGCTTGAGCAACCGCCCGATTTCCGCCGTCTTCGCCACAATGTCCGCAGGCACGTCGTCACGCCGGAAGAACAGCACGGCGGTCTGGCTTTTGGTTTTGTCCTCCTCCACCCGCATGCCCATCGCGCCGGCGGCCTGCACTTCGCGCATCAACTCCAGCGCGCGCACGAAGTCCGCGTCCGCCTCGCGCATCGCGCCTGCGGCCGTCGAACGGTTGCGCACGCCGTTCAGCCCCTCGACGGTCAGACCCAGGATGAAGTCCGCCGCGTAACCGGACTGGAGCATGAAGAAAATATTTTTCGGATCAATCGGCGTGATGAGTCCGCGCAAAAACTTTTCTCCGGTCAACGGCACGTAGGTGATGGTGGGCCG
>CAZNOE010000016.1:7323-24388 GCA_964574525.1 uncultured Bifidobacteriaceae bacterium | reverse complement strand
TCCTTCTTCTCAACCAGACCTTTTATCCCGACGTGATGGCGACGGCGCAACAGCTCGCGGATCTAGCCGTGGCGTTGGCGAAACGTGGCCACGAGGTCACCGTGGTCACCAGCCGCCGGGCGTACGATGATCCGACAAAGATCTTCTCGCCGACCGAATCGTGGCGGGGGATCAAAATCTGGCGACTGGCCACAACCTCATTTGGCAAGACAGCGAAGTGGCGCCGGGCGGCGGATTTTGCGAGCTTCGTCGGCGCCTGTTGCCTGCGGTTGCTGACGCTGCCCCGCCCGGACGTGGTCGTGGCGCTGACATCGCCGCCGCTGATTTCGTTCATCGGCGCGGTTTACGCCCGACTGCGAGGCGCGCGCTTTTATTACTGGGTGATGGATTTGAATCCCGACGAGGCCATTGCCGCCGGCTGGCTGCGGGAGGATTCGCCCGCGGCGCGGCTGTTGCAATGGATGTCGCGTTACAGTTTGCGGCACGCGGAAAGAATCATCGCTTTGGACCGGTTCATGGGGGCGCGTATCGAAGCGAAGGGGATTGCGCCGGACAAGATCGCGGTGATCCCGCCCTGGTCGCACGATGACGCGGTACGATTCGACGCGGAAGGCCGGGAGGCATTTCGCCAGGCGCACGGGCTGGCGGATAAATTCGTGGTGATGTATTCGGGCAACCACAGTCCGTGTCATCCGCTGGATACGTTGCTGGAGGCGGCGAAGAGGTTGGCGCACCGGAAGGACATTGTTTTCTGTTTTGTGGGCGGCGGAAGCGAGTGGAGGAAGATCAAGGAAAAAGTAGAAAGCAGAAAGCAGAGCAGCGAAGTGACACCTCACCCTACCCTCTCCCCGACCGAGGCGGAGAGGGAACGCGGAGTCGAGAACATCGAACATCCAACATCCAACATCCAACATCCAACGTCGGGTACTAAAACACCCCTCACCCCGTCCCTCTCCCCATCGGATGGGGAGAGGGTGGCCGCGAGGACGGGTGAGGGGTGTGGAGCCATCGCGCCCTCAACCCTCAACGCTCAACCCTCAACCAGCCTATTCCCCGCTCCCTGCTCCCTGCTTCAGAACGTCCTCTGCCTTCCCTACCAACCGCTGAGCCAATTAAGCGCCTCTCTTTCGGCTGCCGATGTGCACGTAGTAGTCATGGGCGAAGCGTTCGTGGGGACGATTCACCCGTGCAAAATCTATAACGTGCTGGCGGTGGGCGCGCCAATCTTATACATCGGGCCGAGTCCGAGCCATCTGTCGGAAGTGTTGGACGCTTTGAAGTCTGGGGTGTCCGGCTGGGTGCGGCACGGTGACGTGGATCGTTGCGTAAGTGAAATCGAGCGATTGGCGGCACAAAAGCGGCGCGGAGAACCGGAGCGGTATGCCGAGGTGGCGCGCCGCTTTTCGCAACGGGTGCTGTTGCCGCAGTTGGTGGCGGAACTGGAGCGGGGGACGGCAGTGGCGTAAGGCTCCGGCTTGCGTCTGTGTCGCCAAGCCTCTGGCTTGGAGCAAGCGGGCAAGATGAGCATCTCCGCCAACCCAGAGGGTCGGCGATACAGTAGCAAGCCGGAGGCATTGCTCCACTATTCAACGGTGGTACTCATACCCCCGGCCTGAACCAGCCGCTTGAACAGGCACGGGTTTCCGTTATAGAATCTCCGAAGTATGCGTATGGAACCTGAATATCTGGGAATGTCAGCGGCAACATGAATTACTTCGCGTTGGCAATTTGCGCACTGCTGGCGTTCGTAACCACGCAGGTGTTGATTCCCGTCCTCCGTCGGCGGACGGCCCAGGCTTCCGTGGCGACTGCGGCGCGCACCTTTCATCACACACACAAAACGCCCGTCTCAAGATTCGGAGGTTTGGCATTGGCGGCGGCATTTGTCGTGGTGTCGCTGGTTGGCTTCATCTGGTTTCCTCCAGAGCCGGCCCAAACGCGGACGCATATTGTGATCGTGGTGAGTTCGGTGGCGATGTTTCTGCTGGGTTTTTGGGATGATCTGCGGCCCCTCGGAGCGCGCAAGAAACTCGCCGGCCAGGTCCTCATCGCGTTGGTGGTGTGTTGCTTCGGCGTGCAAATCGAGAGGTTCCAAATCCCGCTGACTCTGGGATTCCTCAATCTGCACGCGGGCGACGTGTACGAACTCGGAGCGTGGGGCTGGTTGATCACGGTGCTCTGGCTCGTGGCCTTGACGAACATGATCAACCTGATTGACGGGATTGACGGTCTGGCTGGCGGCATTGCCTTGATGATGATGGCCCTTCTCACCTATGTGGGTTTGGGACCGGAGTTGCAGTTCCCCATTCTCGTTGCGGCCGGGATGTGCGGGGCGCTGCTGGGTTTTCTGCGCTACAACTTTCCGCCGGCAAAAATCTACATGGGCGATGGGGGGGCTTATTTCCTGGGGTTCCTGATCGGCATCCTGACGCTGGTCCACTCGCAAAAGGGGACGATCATCGCGGCGTTGATCGCCCCGTTGTTTGCGCTGGCGCTGCCGATTGTGGACGTGGTGCTCGCCATCCTGCGGCGCGGTCTCAAGGGTCTCCCACTTTTCCGCCCGGACCGCCGGCACATTCATCATAGGCTGCAGGAGCTCGGCATGTCGCGGACGCGCGCGGTGCTGATTCTTTACGGCTTGTCGTCGGTCTTTCTGCTCATGGCCTTCGGTGTCTTCTGGTCGCAGGGAAAATGGGTGCCGATCCTGTTCGGGTTCATGTGCCTGACGTTGTTGTTATCCGCGCGGACGTTCAACTTCAGCCGGGATTGGTTCGCGGTGGGCCGGGTCCTGGAGAATTCGGCGGAACTGCGCAAGGAGACCTATTACGCGCTGGCGCTGGCGCGCTGGCTGGAGTTGGCGGCGGAGCGTTGCGGCGCATTGGAGGAATTGTGGGAGGATTTCGTTTTTATGGCGCGTAAACTGGGTTTCGCGGGCGTCCGGTTGACGCTCGAAGACGGCGAGCGGCAATGGCAATCAACGGAACATGCCGATGGGGAGAATCCGTGGCGCCGAACACATGAACTGGGCGGCGAGCGCGTCATGACGGTGGAATTCACGGCGAACAAGAGCGCAATGTCCGAACGGTTGTTCACTCATCTTGCCGAATTGGCCGCCGAGGCCTGGCTGAAGGCCGCCAATCGCTGGCAACGGGCGAACGAGTTGCCCATTCGTTTCGACGCCCGCCAGTGGTAGCTCAGGCATCTCTGCCTGAGAAGTAGTGCAGGCTTCCAGCCTGCATCTGCCAATCCCCTACTTCATTTCTCCTCTAAACAGACTGGAAGCCTGTTCTACTTTACAGACAGGATGTCTGTCCTACCAGTCTAAAGGACCTGCCCCCGTTCGTTTCCCTCTCTGATGACGTTGCTCAGCGGCAGCTCTACCGCTGTCTGCCGGCCAAGGAATTCGAGCAGCACGGTCACCCGTTCGCGTGCGGGCATTACGCAGGTGACCACGGCCCGCAAGTCGTGGAACACGCCGCCCACGATTTGCACCGGCTCGCCAACGTTTGGTTCGGCGGAGATGACGTGGAGCTGATCGCCGCCGAAGAGGCGGCGCAGTTCTTCGATCACGTCGTCCGCGATGATTGGCCACCGCGTGCCGAAGTGGACGACGCCGCCGACGCCCGGTGTGTGGTGCACCAGGCGCAAGGCAGCAGTCCAATTGAACCGCGCGAAAAGATAATTCGGGAAAAGCGCCTCGGTGACCCAGGCCAACCCCTGGCGTGTTTTGCGCCGGAAGCGGATGCGCGGAAGGAAGACTTCCAAACCCGCGAGTTGTCGCAGATGACGGGCGGCGATGTGCTCGTGTTTGGGCTGCGAACGCAAACAGAACCATGCCAGGGGGGCCTCACTGCTGGAAGAATCAGAATTCACGGTGGCGCTGGCATCGGCTTCTTCCGACTCACATACTTACCCACTCACCTGATGTTCGACCGAGTAAGTGAGTGAGTGGGTGAGGGGTGGCGGAGTGCCGCTACGTGCGCTCCGCGTAGTAATCTTTGTATTTGTAGTAGTAGTATTCGGACGCGTTGATCTCGACGCCATTGAAGACAAGGCCCAGCACGTCCACTTCCCGCTGATAGAGGAGGTCCAGCGCCGCGCGCGCCACGCGGGCGGAAGTGTAACCGGCGCGAATGACAAAGATCACCCCTTCGACGTGCGGCGAAAGGCTCGTGACATCGTCGGCGGCCATGACCGGGGCGGTATCAATGATCACATAGTCAAATTGCGCCGCCAACTCTTTGAGCAGGTCGCGCATCTTTTGGCTCAAAAACATCTCGCCGGGATTGCGCGAGAGGCTGCCGCGCGGCAGCAGTGAGAGGCTCGGTATGGACGTGGGCACGACGAGCTGCTCCCACGGCAGACCGTGTGACAGAACCTCGTTCAAGCCCTGAATGGAAGTGAGATCAAACTGATCGTGCAAGCGGCCCTTGCGCAAGTCGGCGTCCACGAGCAAAACCCGCGACCCGGAGAGCGCCATCGTGGTGGCAAGGTTGGCGGTGGTCATGGATTTTCCGTCACCCGGAATGGCGCTTGTGACGAGGATCACCCTGGGTCGCTTGCCCTCGGTGGCCATGTAAAGCAGTGAGGAGCGCAGGTTGCGATAGGACTCCACGAACGCATGGCGCTCATCGTCCGGCTGGATGAGCTGGATGTCACTCTTCTTGCCGCCGACCACTTGCAGCGGTATCTGACCGAGGACGGGTTCGTCGAAGGAGTCCTGAAGGTCGGTAAAGGAGGCAGGCCGGTCGTCGAACCGGTCCACCAGCAAGAGGAGGCCAATGCCGCCGAGCAAACCGATCACACCGGCGATGATCAATGCCCTGGCCGTGTTCCCTCTTGCGGGAAGGCCGGGCAAAGCCTTCTCCAGGACGGTCACGGTTTCCGCATTGATGTCCTTGTCCACCCCCAGGGTTTGCATGGCGCCGAGCAATCGGTCGTAAAGCCCTTGGGCGCGCACTTTATTGGCGCGGAGCCGGTCGTAGGCGGCCATCTTTCTGCTGACTTCGAGGGACGTGACTTCCCATTTTTTGATGTCCTGCTCGAGATTCTGGATTTGCACCGAGGTCGAGTTGCGCCGGTTCTCAAGCTGCTCGATGCTTTGCTGTTTGAAAATATCGAGGAGTTTTTCACGGTGCTCGATTTCTGCATTGAGCGCGACCATCTTCGGGTGCTTGGGCTTGAGATCTTCGGACCATTCCTGAAGCTCGGCCTTCTTCAACAGGATTTCCTGTTTGGCTTTGAGATAGTCGGTGTTCAAAAAATTGACCGGGGCGTTCTCCGGCGATTTGTCGTCGGCCGCGACGGGCAAGGCGTCCTTTTTTTGCTGACGCTCCAGGTTCTGGTCGAGGTTGAGCAAGGTGAGCAATTGGAATTCCGTCTTCAGCCCCGCCAGTTCGCGGGTCAACTTGACGAGGTAGCTATCGGCGCTGCTGCCCTGTCCCTGCAGGTACACGACACTGTTCGAGGCTTGGAAATTAATGAGTTCCTCCTCGTTCTTCGTGAGTTCGCGCGTCAGCCCCACCAGTTGCTCCGTGATCCCGGCCAGCGTGGTTTCGGAAGTTGAAGTGCGCATCTCCTTCTTGAGTTTGGTGTACTCCTCCATGCACGCGTCGAGATAGGCCCGTGCATATTCGGGTTCGGGGCCGACGACTTGAAAATTAAAGATCGTGGTCTTTGGCGAAACGGAGATCGCGAGAATGACCGGCACGGCCGGCAGGTTGGGTTTGAGCGCGCGCACCCGCTCAGTGGCGCGGTTCATCACCGTGCCGCTCTTCATCAGCGCCACTTGCGTGCCGAGGAAGTTACTCAATTCTTCGGTGTAAACGGCACCGGTCGGAAGCCCCTGCAATCTGATGCCCACGATCATCCGTCCAAACGAGACGTAGGTTGGCGCGGCGCTAAAGATCCGATAGCCCTGGATGCCCAACCCGATGGCCAGAGTGATCGGCAGCACCCACCAGCGACGGCGGAGCAGGTTCTTGTAGCGGTGGAGGTAATTGAGAAAGCGCGCCGTCCGGGTGGAACGGCTTTGCGTCGGGACGGGTTGTTCTTGCATCACGGAATTACCAATTGATCGCCCGTTGCGGAACGATGATGAAATCCTCGGGTTGGAGCGTGACGTCTGATTCGGATTTCCCCTTCTCCAGCACGTCCACCATGTTGATTTTGAAAGTCACGTTACCGGTTGGCGTCTTGCGCACGACTTTGACGTTCTTCTTGTCGGCGAAATCGCCGAAGCCGCCCGCGCGCCCGATGGCCTTGCTTGCGGTGAAATTTTCGTTTGCGGGAATTTCAATCGCGCCTTGAGTTCGCACCGGCCCCCACACGTACACCTTGCCCAACACCTTGGACAGCGCATCCAGCCCGATGATCACCGTGGCTTTGTGATAATAATCTTTTTCCAGCAGCGTCTTAACGTCATCTGCCAGGTCCTTACAGGTCTTGCCGGCCACGTTGATGCGCCCGATATACGGAATGTCCAACTCCGACGATTCAGCCACCAGCAACGGTACGGCATTGGTGCGGTCCTGGGTGATTTGAAAACTGACGCGGTCGCCGGGCAATAATTTGTGCTTGTCGTCGAGAACATATCCGCCCGTCACTGCCGCCGGGGCGGCCGAAGTGGCCTGCGCGGTTGAAGCAGCCGGAGCAGCAGCAGCGTCGGAGGTCACCGGCTTTACCGGGGCCGACTCGACAGGCGGCGGCAGAAAACCGTCGGTGCCCCGTGGGGGCGTAGTAGCGGCGTGGGCCGTTGCTTCCAGCGCTGCCGCACAGGACAAAGCCGCCAGCAGAGAGACGATGATACGTTTCATTTGAACCGATATTAAAACGTATAAGTCAGGTCAAACACAAGCCGATTTTGCGTGTAGTCCTGGTTCGGAAGGTCTGAGGCCTTGATATAGAATTGGTAGCCAAGACCGGTGCTCAAGTGCCGGGTCCAAGGGCGGCTCAAGTTCAAGCCAAAACCATAGCGGCTCCCCGTTTCGCCCGAACCTCCTGTCTGAGTGAATTGTTCGTACGAGAGGGAAGTCCCCAGTGCGATCTTTTGGAAAAGTCGCCATTGGGCGTCGTACCGGATGTACGTCAACTCCGTCACTTCCGCAAACAGGCCGGATTGCACCGAGTGTCCCACCGACAGCGAATGCGACAGGGCGGCATTGACCCGCTGCCGCCAACTCAAGTCGCCATAAAAGCCGCCGACGGGGGCGAGGGATTGGTTCGTGCCGGACAACGACTCAAAAGTGTAAGTGACATAACCTATTGAAACCCGCAGGCTCGAGTATTCGCTCACCCGCATGGACAGAAACGCTCCCGCCGAGACGTGTTTGTTATCGTTCAAAATGTTTTCATCGTAATCGGTGGTTCCGGCTCCAATCTCGATTCCTGCCAGCGTGAAAGGATTCACCACCAGCGCAGCACTGGCATCAACCAATTCCGAGGAGTGGGTCTGGTACGAAAACTCCTGCTGGGTGGCGAGGTAGGTGACGTGATCGTAGCCGGCCTGCAAGATGACCTTGTTCAAGTCCCAGGTCACTCCCGCGCCTAAAGTATTCTCGAAGCGGCTCAGACCGCCGATCCCGCTCACGGTGGGGTCGCTGGTTACATCCTGCGAGTAAGAGAAGCGGTCGTGCAAATTGATGATGAAATCCTTGACGTAAATATCAAAGGAAAGATCGGAGCCGGGCGTGAGGAACAAGCTGTCGAGCTCCGGCGTGTTGATGTACTTTGCATAGCCAACTCCCAGATTCAGCGAAAGTCTGTTTTTCTCTGTCACTTGCCACGCGGTCACGATCTTGACCTGCGGCCGGAAAATCAGGTCTGACTGCTGGCCGGTGCTGACCACCCGAACATTGTCATTGGCCTCAACCTCGAAAATGGGTTGAAAACGCAGCTGGACGGGTCCGAGCTGCACGTTGAGTTTTTCGTTGGCGGCGCGCTTTCGAGCTTCCGCCGCGTCCTGTCCCGCCATGGAAGATCGTATGGCTTCCTGGGCGCACGCAGTGGTTGCGGCGAGTGCGAGCACACCGCAGATCGTGCTCCATTTCAATCTGGAGGCGCGCAGGCGAGGGTGCCGCTCAGTTCCGTGTGACACAGACAGGAGGTTCCCCAAACTCTCGAACATTGATCGGGAAACCCTAAATGTTCCCATAGCGTGGTCAAGCGCTATAACCCGGCGGCACCCGTTTTCTGACGTCGTTTGTCAAACGAGCTTGCAAGGCGGAACACGAGCCGCCAGAGTCATCCCGCGGTTGAAATTTGAAAGTGGAAAATCGGAATGCGGAATTCATTTTCAGCTTTTGGCTTTCAGTGCACTGCTTTGCGATGACCACCGCGCTTCGGAGTATGAACGTAACCACCTTCCAGCGGCCCGACCGGCGACTGGGGATTGCGCCGTGCCCTCGCCTGAGTCTGTCGCGAGGTTATTCAACCTATGCAAACGATAAAGCTGGGAATCAGCCCGCTGGTGAGCAGCCGTCTGGCATACGGCTGCTGGCGCAGCGCGGGAACGTGGAATCCCGCCGAAGTCACGCCTGAAGGCGAATCCACCGGACGTCGGGGAATCGTCGCGGCGTACGAAGCGGGATACACGCTGTTTGACAATGCGGACATCTATTGCCGCGGCAGGTGCGAACAACTTCTGGGCGGCGTGCTGTGCGAGGTGGCCGGCATGAGGCAGCGCGTGCTCGTTGCGACAAAATGCGGCATCCGCGCCGCCGCCGACCCGCGGCCCGAGTCGCCGCATCGCTACGACTTCTCCGGCGAACATATTGTCCACGCTTGCGAGCAATCGCTCAAGCGCCTCGGCATTGAAACCATTGATCTCTACATGCTGCATCGGCCGGATTATCTCGCCGATCCGCACGAGATCGCCGGCGCGTTTGCACAGTTGCAGGACGCCGGCAAGGTGCGCTGCTTCGGCGTCAGCAATTTCCGCCCGACGCTCGTCACAGCGTTGCAGGCTGCGTGTCCGATGCCGCTCGTTGTGAACCAGGTCGAAATCAGCCTCGCGAGACTCGACTGCTTTTCGGACGGCACATTGGATCAATGCCTGACGGAACAGATTACGCCGCTGGCATGGAGCCCGCTGGGCGGCGGCCTGCTGGGTGACGGCGCCAAACGCCTTCTGCCCTCCCAGCAAGGTTTCCAACCGGCGGGAATTGTGAAGGCGCTCGATGAAATCGCCCGGGCGCGCAATGTGAGCCGGACGGCGGTGGCACTCGCCTGGCTGCTGAAACATCCGAGCCGGATGATTCCCATCATTGGCTCCACGGACCCGCAGCGGATTCGCGACGCCGTGCGGGCGACGGAGATGGAATTGACACGCGAGGAATGGTATCGGCTTTTGCTTGCGGCACGCGGCGCGCCGCTGCCTTGAAAACATGAAACGCAAATTGTGAAACGTCAGATGGTTTTGTGTGCGGCGCGGTTTCGTTTCACGGTTCACTTGCGTGTCATCTGACCGTATGTCTGAAGAGTCAGAATCCATCCGCGCGTTCATCGCGCTGCCGATTCCGGAATCGGTGAAGGTGGAGATCGAGCGGGCGCAGGACGAATTGCGGCAGGCGTTGCCGAAACATTGCGCCCGCTGGACCAAGCGCGAACAGTTCCATCTCACCTTGCGATTCCTGGGCAACGTCGAGACGCAGCGCGTGCCGGAGCTTGCCGCCGCCGTCGGCGACTCGTGCCAGGGCTTTCCCGCGCTGAAACTGCGCGCGGAACGCATCGGGTGTTTCCCCGATCTTCGGTTTCCCCGTGTCGTGTGGGTGTGGGTGCATGACTCAGCGGAGCGATTGGCGGCTTTGCAGAAGGCCATTGCCGAGAAGACGGCCAGGTTTGCGGCCGGCGAGGCGGAAAAGGATTTCACCGGCCACGTGACCATCGCGCGAACGCACGAAATCAAAAGGCCGCAAGCGCAAATCCTGGCGAACCTGGCGCACAGGATGACCGAACGATTCTTTGGAGAATGGACCGCGGACAAAGTCGAACTCATGCGCAGCGAACTTTTGCCGGGTGGCGCGCAGCACTCCGTGGTAGCGGCGTTTGCGCTGAAAGTGTAGCTCGTATCTTTCCGGAGCGCGCCGCGGTCGAGACGGCGTTGACGTCGGCGCGCAGCGGGACTGACGCGGCTCGGCTGCGGACCGGGTTTTACTTGCCAACCGAGCAGCGCCCGCCAAGCTCACGTCCGGTCAGGCCACGAACCAGTGGGTCATTCAGAAGGCACGCTTGCATGAGCGATACTTCACAAAAACGGGCGGAGGAATTTCTCCGGATCAGCGACCAATTCAAACTCGGATCACTGACCACGGAATCGTCGCACCCCGTCACGGCGCATCTCAGCGACACCGCCAAGCGCGACATTGCTGCCGCATTGGGCGTGTTGCTGGATGTGGACGCTGATGTGCTGCGGACGTATCGCGCGTTCGTGGATTCGGGCAGGGCGGTGCAAATCAAGGACACGCTGGTGCGAGCTCTGAAGAAGGGCGGTAAAATGTTTTTCACAGGTTGTGGCTCGACTGGACGATTGAGCATTCAGTTGGTTTCCATTTGGAGGGACTTCTGGCAGCAGCAGAAAAAAAATCCCCTCACCCCATCCCTCTCCCCATCAGATGGGGAGAGGGTGTCCGAAGGACAGGTGGGGGGCGGGTCTTCGACGGAAGATTGGGAGAATCGCGCGTTTCCCGTGATGGCCGGGGGTGACTTCGCGCTCATCAAGGCGGTGGAGGGCTTCGAAGATTTTACGGCCTTTGGGAAGAAACAGATTGGCGACCTGGGTGTTTCGGAAAAAGATGTGGTGTTCGCCATCACGGAAGGCGGCGAGACTTCGTTCGTCATTGGCACGGCGTGGAAAGGCGTCGAGGTTGGGGCGAAAGTCTATTTCGTCTATAACAATCCAGACAATGTGCTTTGTCAGCACGTGCAGCGGAGCCGGGAGGTCATTCAAGAGCCGCGCATTGAGAAAATCAACCTCACGACCGGCCCGATGGCCATCACCGGCTCCACGCGGATGCAGGCGACGTCCATTCAGCTTGCTGTGATGCTTACGGTGTTGGAGATGGTGGTGCGGGATTTGATGAAGGAGATGGAGCCGGGCGGGCCATACACTGGGGATTCGGCGGCGGTGCCTGCGCAGTTTCTCGCTAAGCTGCGGGAGATGCACGCCACATTGAAATCGCCCGAGGTGCTGGGGCAACTGGCGTGCCTGACGGCGCTGGAGGAGTCAGTCTATCGAGCAGGCCGGAAAAACAATTATTACGCCGACCGTTTTGGGATTGATGTGCTCACGGACACGACCGAGCGCTCGCCGACGTATTGCACGCCGCCCTTCCGCAAGTTCGACGACGCCAGCGCGACTGAGTCGTGGGCATTTTTGTTTTTGCCGTACGCCGACACACCGGATGCTTGGGAACGCGTTTGCAAACGCAAGCCCAAGTGCGTCGAGTGGAGCGAAGCCGAAGTCCGCGAACTGGTCGGTGACGAGAAGCTTCCCCGCACGATGGAGATCGTCCGCAAGATCAGCTACGCGGAATTGATGCGCTTCAAGATCGGGCTGGACGGGATCAAGTATCGCCCGCTTGGCACGGGCGACAGTGCGATCGGCATCGTCTCGGAAAAGGAAAAGGCGTCGCTGCTCGCGCCGGATGGGTTTCATCGCCAGCAACTCGAAGCGGCGCGCAAAGCGGGCGCGAAAACTGGATTGATTTTCTTTGGCAGCCCCGAGGCGACACGGGAAATCGGCGAGTTCGTGGCGAAATGGAACCCGGATTGCGCGCTTGTCCTCGTGCCGGTGCCGCGAACGGACTTTCTACTCGACGGTGTCACGCGCGCCGGCGTGAAGTTGCTGCTCAACACGCTTTCGACCTGCATCATGGTGCGGCTGGGGCGGGTGATGGGGAACTACATGATCTGGGTTGTGCCAAGCAACCTGAAGTTGATTGACCGTTCGACGCGCTACATTCAGCGGCTCAGCGGACTCGATTATATCAAGGCGAACCATTTGCTATTCGAGGTGATTGAATACGTCGAGCCGCGCATGAAGGCAGACCAGGCCTATCCGCCGGTGGTGGGAGTATCCGTCATGCGCATGAAGCATGGTCTCGGCAATGAGGAAGCGGAGCAGCGGCTGAAGACTGAAATCGGTTAATCACGGCCCCGCCGTGAGCCGCTACCGGAGTTGCACAACGCCGATTCTGTGGCGGCCAACGAGTTTGGCCTATACAATCCCGCCGGTTTTACTAACTTCACCAACGCTATGACACTCGACGACATTCTTTTGGAGGCGGAAGACAAGATGATCAAGACCGAGCAGGTGGTGGTGAATGATTTCGCCGGTGTCCGCACCGGGAAGGCCTCGCCCACGCTTGTGGAGAACATCATGGTGGAGGTCTATGGCTCGAACATGCGCATCCGCGAACTGGCCGGCATCACCACGCCCGAGCCGCGCACGCTGGCCATCCAGCCGTGGGACGCCAATAGCGTTCATCCGATTGAAAAGGCGATTCAGAAAGCCAATCTCGGTCTCAACCCGGCCGTTCAGGGCAAAGTAATCCGCATCTTCTTCCCGGAACTCAGCCAGGAGCGCCGACAGGAATTTGTAAAGATCATCAAGAAGATGGCGGAAGACGGTCGCGTCGCGATTCGTCACGTGCGCCGCGATGCGATGGACCAGTTGAAAAAGCACGCGCACGACAGAGGTGTGACCGAAGATGAGGAGAAGCAGGCCGAGAAGGATTTGCAGAAACTCACGGACGATTACATCGCCAGGATTGACCAGCACCTGGCGCACAAGGAAAAAGATATCATGACGGTGTAGGCCGGTTGTCCTTCCTTCGCCTGATCTTAATCGGCCTTGTGTCCACCGAGCGACTAGGATGAAGAGAAAAAGCAAGACTAAGAGAACCGCCGTCTCATTGCTGCGCCGCGCGATTCGTGGCTGGCTCTTCGAACACGATGACTGTTTCGCCGGGTTTGGCGTAGCGGAGTTTTTCGCGGGCGAGACGTTCGACTGCCTTGGGATCGTTGCGCAACGTGTCGAAGGACGTTTTTAACTGCTTGGCGGTTTCATCCTCCTTTTGAATCTGCGCGTCAAGGCGCAACACTTCTTTGCGCATCCGCTCGTTTTGTTTGATCAGTGGCAGGTACCAGAACGCTATGCCGAGCAAGCCGGCCGCCAGCAGAAGACAGATCACTACCCGTCGCAGCTTGGTCCAGATGCCCAGGTCAACGTTCATCGCCTCCAGTTATACACGGGCCGCGCGGCAACGGAAGCAGTAAATCGCTTCGCAAATTTCCTTCCGGATTCGGGCTGGCCGGCGCGATCGAAGATGAGCCGGAGAAAATAGTCGGGTCTCGATGCAAGCTGAAAAAATGTGGCCTTCGCTGAACGCAATTGGGATCACGGATGTCAATCATTTCACATGGATTTGGTGTCGTAGTGAACGTATTTTATTGTCACCAGCGGGTTTGGCCGCTATCCCTTCCGCCGCATGATCAAGGCCCTGTTGCTCATTTTTGAACCCATTGAAGCGTGGGAGCGGGTGGTGCGCGCGCAGCGCAGCCTGGTTTTCATTTTGATCGTGTTTTTGCTGCCGCTGCTGGGGGCAACATCGTTGGTGGAAGGCTACGGCCTTGTGCGATGGGGAAAAAGGCAGCAAGACTCGTTGCACCTGAAACAATTCACCATCTCGCAGGCCACCGTCTATGAAATCGCGCATATGCTGCTTTCGCTGGGAGCGGTGTTTCTCGGTGCCAAATTCGTTAAATCGCTCGGCGAAACTTTTCACGGTCGCCACAGCTTCACCCAGTCATTCGCGACCGTGGCTTACGGGCTCAGCCCGCTGTTTACGATGCGGCTCTTCGACGCATTCCCTGGAGTCGGACCCTGGGTGACATGGACTGTCGGAATTCTTCTTTCGTTGGCTGTGCTTTATAACGGAGTGCCGCGCATGATGCAACCTGACCCTCCCCACGCCTTCGGGCTTTATGTGGTCAGCACGCTTTTGCTTGTGCTCATCACGGGTTTGCTGCGCCTTGTGACGGCGTGGTACCTGCAAGGCAGATTCAAATCGGTGGAGAAAATCATCTCCGATTTAATTGCGCGCATGACTTCTTGATGTTCCACTTGAACTTCTTCAGTGCTGCTTCGGCGGAGGAATAATCGGCGCCGGTCAGTGTCTGCACAATCCGAACGGCCCGGTCGCGCAATTTCACATTTCCCGGCACGACATCCACCATCAGGTTGCTGATGACCTTGCCGATGCGCACCATGGCCAGCGTCGAAAGGACGTTCAACACCAGCTTGGTCGCGGTGCCGGCCTTCAACCGGGTCGAGCCGGTCAATACTTCCGGGCCGAGATTCGGGGCGATCACAATGTCCGGTCGCATCGCCTGGGAGACCACCAAATATGGATTGAAGGCAAGCAACACGGTCGTGGCGCCGCGCCGCCTGGCTTCGCGAAGCGCGCCCCAGACAAACGGGGTCGTCCCACTCGCGGCGATTCCCAATACCACGTCGCGCGTGCCCGCTCGTCGCTGAAGAATCGCCTGTGCCCCGGCGGACCAATCATCCTCTGCGCCTTCCACTGCGCGCCACAGCGCCGCCCGCCCGCCCGCGATGATTCCTTGCACCATCTCGGGCGGGGAATGAAACGTCACCGGGCATTCGCTGGCGTCGAGCACACCGAGCCGCCCGCTCGACCCGGCGCCCACGTAGAATAACGTTCCCCCCGCGCGAAACGCGTGGGCCACCGCCTGCACCGCCCGGGCCAGTTGCTTTTGCTGCCTCAAGAGCGCACGTGGCACCTTGGCATCTTCCGTGAGCATCAGGCGCACACCTTGCGCGATGGACAACCGGTCCAGCTTCATCGAGCGCGGATTGCGTTGTTCCGAGGGCGGGAGTCGGGTCGAATGCACTCCTGGCACGGCGGGTTCCAAACCGGCAGGAAGCGCTTTTGGACGGCGGGAAGCGGATTCGCTCCGCGTCTTGACGCGGACCTGCGCTTGCTTCGCTTTACGACTCGAACGCGATTGCAGTTTTGGATCGCGGGTTGTCCCAGTCGGGCGATCAGCCATGCGATGGACAATGATTGCGCGTGCAACTCCCGTCAAGCGTTTGTGAGACCGGGCCGCGTCCTCGTCGTCCTACACGATTTGGTCCTGTGCCGTTCGATGGCGGGGAGGAGGACGAGGACGAGGACGATCTGTCCGGCTAAAATCGACTTGGTTGTCCAGGAAAAGGAGGCTATTGAATGAATGCGAACGATGAGCGAAACAGAACAAGCCATTTTGCAGGCACTGGTCGAATTGGATGCCGCCGTGAAGTCAATGGCCGCCGCCAATCCGAAACCCGACCTGCGACCGCTGTTTGCCCGGATAGATGAACTGACGGGTCAACTGCCGCGCGACGCTGATCCCAATTTGCTGCATTACCTCCACAAGAAAAGTTACGAGAAGGCTCGCGTGCATCTCGAAGGCTGCGCGGCCCCACGCGGCTCGTGCGGGTGATGAATCTCAAGTTCCAGGTGTCAGGTGCGAGGTGTCAGGTACCGCAAATCCGCGCGACCACAGCCGATTGACCTAACACCTGATGCTCGGCACCGGATACTGAGTAACCATGCTCGACGACACCATCGCCGCCATCGCCACGCCTTTGGGCGAGGGCGGATTGGCCGTGGTCCGTCTCTCCGGTCCGCAAACGCTCGCTGTGGCGGACCGCAGCTTCGTGCCCGTCGGCCCGCACTCGCGCAAACCATCGGAAGCGACGACCCACACACTTCACTATGGCAAAGTCGTGCGCGCCGGTCAGGCGGTGGATGAAGTCCTGCTCGCCGTCATGCGCGCCCCGCGCACCTACACGCGCGAGGACATCGTTGAAATCACCTGCCACGGCGGCATCCTGCCTGCGAAGCTCGTCCTCGATACCGTGCTGGAAAACGGCGCGCGGCTGGCGTTGCCCGGTGAGTTCACGCGACGCGCGTTTCTCAACGGACGGCTCGACCTGGCCCAGGCAGAGGCGGTGGCTGACCTGATTCATTCCCGCACTGAACTGGCCCTCAACGCCGCCAACGAACAGCTCGCCGGCAAACTTTCCCAACGCATCAACCAGCTTCGCGACGATCTGATGCACACGCTGGCGCATGTCGAAGCGCATATTGATTTTCCCGAGGAAGACATTTCACCCGACACCAAAGAGCAGCTCGTTACACGGCTGGAGCGCGGCGTGGAGTTCATGGACGAATTGCTGCGCACCGCGAACGAGGGCCAGATCCTGCGCCGTGGCATTCGGGCGGCTATCGTGGGCCGGCCCAACGTCGGCAAATCCAGCCTGCTCAATCAACTGCTCGGCCACGACCGCGCCATCGTGTCGCCGATTGCAGGAACGACGCGCGACACAATCGAAGAGACAGCGAACATCCGCGGGCTGCCGGTGGTGTTCGTGGACACGGCGGGTTTGCGCGAGGCGGGCGACGAGATCGAGATCGAAGGAATTCGCCGCAGCCGCGCCTCGCTGGCGAAGGCGGAATTCATTCTGCACGTATTGGATGTATCCGAGCCGCTGACGCCGGCAGATGAAAAATACCTCGCCGAATTTGGCGTTAAGAAACGGATTCTCGTCCGCAACAAAATTGATTTGCCAGCGAAGCTGGGCAGGGAAGCATTGGAGCGCCGGCCTCCGGCCCGGCTCGTTTCCAGTGACCAATCGCAACGTGCCGGGCCGGAGGCCGGCGCTCCAATCGTTGACGTGTGTTGTCTGACAGGGCAGGGGATCGAGAGGCTCAAGGACGCCATCAAGGAACTGGTTTGGTCGGGCGAGATCAAAGCCGAGATGTTGCAGGTGATGATCAACTCCCGCCATCAGGATGCGTTGAGTCGCGCGCGCGAGGCGACGCTCCGCACGCTCGCCGCGTTGCTGGCCGATGCCACGTTGGACTTGGTCGCGGTGGACTTACACATCGCCGTCAACGCGGTAGGCGAAATCGTCGGCAAAACCACGACGGAAGATCTGCTGGATTCGATCTTCAGCCAGTTTTGCATCGGGAAGTGACTGGGCATTGACGGCGGAGCA
>CAZNOE010000016.1:2677-7223 GCA_964574525.1 uncultured Bifidobacteriaceae bacterium | reverse complement strand
GTGCTGCCGATCACGGTGATGAGGTCGGTGCGGTTGGTGACGGGATCGGTGGTGTTACTCCACGTCTGAAGGTTTGCGCTCCACTGAGGCTGCGCCTCGACGCCGCGGGAACCGTTCTTTTTTGTCCAACGGAGGACGAGGTAATCCGTCGTGACATATCCGGTGAACCACCGCGCTGCGTCGGACGTGGTGGGATCGCTCCCAAGGTAGGCTTCGAGGGCGTTGATTCGACCGTCTCCGTCAGGATCACTTTCGGGCGCCCAGGCTTCGATGGCCCCGACCTTAGTGGTGACCAGGGTGCCGAAAGCGGTCGCCGCCCAGGCATCATATTCAGGATTGTAGGTCCCGAACAGGTTGAGCGTCGGCCAGGCATTCGCGCCGTCAACGACGTTCATGAAGTCGAGCACCAGGTTGGCGAAAGTGCCGGAGAAGGTGTCACTGGTGCCAATCTTGTTGCAGGCATAGGCGAAGGAATAATCCCCGTCGCTGACGACGAGATAGGATTTGCTGCCCGGCATGGAACCGTTGTGGCCCCACCACTGAAACCCGTTGCGGCTGCCAGGATACCAGCCCATGCCGTAACTGGAAGGGGTGTTTCCATTGTCAATGTCCGGCTGCAGGTTGGCCAGGCGCATCTGGGAAAGGGCATACGAGCCGAGGAGATCGCGGTGGCGAGCGTCGCCATCAATCCGCCGGCCGAGCAGGAGCAAGTCCGAGGGTTTGGCGATCCACGCCGTGCTCCCATCCATGCGGCCAGGGTGGATCAAGTACGGGTCGTAGCCCGCCGCGCCGTCCGGGTAATAAACCACTTCACTCGTCTTCTGCTCCGCAAGCGTGCGTCCGCCCACCACCATCGAGGTGATGCCGCAGGGATCGAAGACCTGCGCCTTGGTGTAGGCGGCGAAAGTCTGGCCGGTGATTTTTTCCGGGACCCGGGCGGCGGTCACGTATTCGATGTTCGAGTAGTTGTAAGTGGTGCCCGGGGCGAACGCCGGTGGCACGCTGTCGAGCTGGTAGCCGATGACCTCATCGTGACCACCACCCCACGCTGGCTCGGAGTCGTACCAGAGCTTGCCGTCGTTTGGCCAGCCGGAGGTGTGATTGAGCAGGTGGCGGGTGGTGAGATTCCTTTCGTTGGTGCTGTAGGCGAGGGTTCCATAGTCGTTGCCAAAGAGCGCGCCCGTGCCGAAGAGCGTGCTGCCGAGACTCCATGCCGAGGAGTCCTCGAGCGCGCGGAGCACGGAGACGGCGCAGACGGGTTTGGACACGCTGGCGATGCGCCAGCGATGGAGCGGATGGGCCGGTTCGCCCGTCGAAGTGTCGGCATAACCAAAGCCGCGCGCATACACCAGCCGGCCCTGGCGGGAGATGGCCACCGAAAGGCCGGGGATGCCGCGGCTGTCAATGTAAGACTGGACGCTGGTGTTAATGGTGTTCAGGCGCGCGGTGGAAAGTCCGCCGTTGCGGACCCAAGTGGCATTGTAGTGAGTTTCGGTGCCGTTGTTGTATGGATCAATGAAAACAGGGCGATAACCCTGATAGTGTGCGTTCAGGTTTTGCGCGGTGAAACTTTCCTCCGTCATCCCATGGAAGGACCAACCTTCGCTGCCATAGAATTTCAGCCACACGCTGGTGAACCGTTCGGCGCCGCTGACGGTGGCCCCGTTGACGCGGACGAGTCCGTAGCTGTCCGCGCCCAAGGTGTTGAATGTGGTCTGATACCCCGCGCCTGTCTCGTTGTAACGGAATTGCATGTCCGGCGCGGTCCCCGAAGCCCACACCCCAGCGTACAGTGCGGTGCCGTTCACCGCGAAGGCACTGACGTCAATGAGGTGAAATCCCTGCGTCTGATTGAGACTATCCGCGCTGAGATGAGAGGCGAGCGACTGCCCCAGTGTAACCCGCTGGGATGCTCCACCGATTCTCTCCCAGATGGCATTGTAATACGCGACGGTGCCCACCCCGAAGCCATCAAGCCAGACCAGCCGGTAGCCGGCGGCGTGGAGGTTGTCATGGGTGGCCTGGAAGGTGGCGCCGTCCATACCGTGACTTGCAGACCATCCCGTGGTCTTGCTGCTTTTCTCGAGGATCGCTGTGTACCGCGCCGAACCGGAGGTTTCACTCCCGCAAATGCGGGTCGCCCGGTACCCATACGGAGAAGCGGTCCAGAGGTCGAACTCGGTTTGCCAGGTAGCACCCGACATTCCGTGCCGCTCGACCCAGGGCAGGGCCTGGCTGGTGGCGGGACACAACCAACTGAAAAACGCGAAGAGAAAGACGAAAGGAGAAGCGGGACGGCTCATCAAGATAGAACAGAAAGGAGTTTGGTTTCTTGACGCTACGCGGTTCAGCGCGTAGTGCATTTTGTCGGGGTTCACTTTAAGACATTGCGGTTGGCCGATGCCGCTGTCCAGCAATATTTTTCCGCTTTGTGATGAGGCATTACGTCCTGGAAGAAACGATAGCAAACCGCCGGTTTGCGCTAACTACACACTCCCGAAAAAGAAAACCGTTGGACAGCTTTTGTCCTACCCCCTCTGTCAAACTGCGGCAAAGAATGTGAACAACTATGGCTTGTCACTCAGAAGCAAGAGCGATACGAACAACCTGGACTCAGAGGATTGGGGCCAATCGGGTGAATTACTACGCGCACACTTCCGATAACCACCCTCGCCCATCGGACTCGCCGCGCTGTCGCGCCGTCGCAGCGGGTGGGAGAGGGGTTGGGGGTGAGGGCTGGCAGCCGCTGTCGGTCTATCTCCGCAACGTCGCGGACTTGGCGAAAAATTTCGCTGACCCGCTCGGCCCACCTGCCTCAAGCCGAAGCCAAACTCGCCGGGTTGCTGCATGAATTGGAAAAACAAGGAACTTGAGTTTTCAAAGCGACTATGAAGCCATACGACATCAAACTCGAAATCTCCGGGCCAACTGCCATGTGGACGCGGGTTGACAGCGGAGATGCCCCGACAAGCTACGAAGCGCCGACGTTTCAAGCTGCCAAGCAAATCTTTGAATCCATTCTCTGGCTCAGGTCGGCTGAAGTCATTCCCTGGCGATGCGAGATTTGCAGCCCCGTCGTCAAGCACCGCTACTACACCAATTACAATGGGCCGCTGCGGAAAGATGCAACCGATCCGTTGAAGGCGGAGACCGCCGGCGCGCACCAACTGATCGCCACAGTTCTGGTCAATGTGCGTTACAAGCTCCATGCGTTTGCCATTTCAGACCACCGCCCCAAGCGGGAGTTGTCGGAGCAGGCGAAGAAATGGGTGGATGATCCGCGCATCTGCGGTGGGCACGCCTACCAAGAGCGTTTCGAGTTTCGACTCAAGCACGGTCAGTGGCACCATACGCCGTTTCTCGGTTGGAAGGAGTTCACGCCGAGCGAGCTTGGACCCGTGCGCGCTGACACTCAGCGCGACGAGTCGGTGGACGGAATTTCGTTGCCTTCGTTTCTCCACCGGACTTTTCCGCGCGGCCAGTTCACGCGCTACGAGCCGCAGATTCGCACGCACGTCGTGATCGAGAACGGGAAGTTGGATTACTTCTCCAAGGAGAGCGTCGCAGCGATGCACAACGGAGACTTTAGCCATGTTGAATGAACTTTACGATCTTTGGCAGGCTTGCGAGCCACCCGGAAAACCGCCGCGAGTTGACCTGCCGATCCGCATCCCTGGCTTGGACAAGGGGCAGAACGCCGACGGGATTCGGATCTTCTTGGATGAGGAAGGAGCGATAACGCGACTTGAGGCAGTTTCCGCAGAGCAAATGAAACGCATCCGTAAATGGAGTTGCGGTAGTGGCATCACACTCCCTGTATTCAACTTCGAGCCGCTTCACCAACTTGCCGAAAAGGAATACGCGGCTTTGAAAAAAGCAGTCACCAAACTTGCGAAAGGAGCACCCGCTGATCTCTCGCCATTTCTCCATTTAGCGGACGGTGCCGCGAGTCCCCTTGTAGTCCGCTGGCCGGAAAGCAAAACCGCCATGCTCGATTCAGCGTTCAAAAAGGTTTCGGCAGATTTGCTGGAGAAAATCGGCCAGGATGAAGCGGAGGAGAGCGACGGATGGAGAAGGTTGCTGCAAATCCTGCAAAAACTGGACGCCAGAGCGTGGTTGGATCGCTTGTCTCCCGCTGCTCGTCAGCACGCAAGCCAAAGTGGCTTTCCCGCTTTGGCTGACTTGCTGTTCCACAATTCAGCGAAGGCCAAAGCCGGGACTGTACCCGTGCAGTTGGAAGTCGAGGGAGCGATGACTCCTGTTTACAGCGAGAGGGCGCAGAACTGGTTAATCAGTGTTCTCGCACGTTCGGTTGTCCCGACACCCGACGAAGAACCAGACGCGACTGAAGCGGAAGCGGAAGCGGATTCGCCCGAGGGTGACACCGGTGGCGGAGGCGCTGTTTGGGGTGTGTCCTCCGGCTCGGACAAGAAATACAAACCGGCCGAACTACCAGTGCTTGGCAAAGTCTCCCTGTTCGACCGCAACGTCGCGGAAAAGCCGACTTCGATTCGCTATGACAAGGGGTGCGCGATCTTCAAGACAG
>CAZNOE010000016.1:1102-2667 GCA_964574525.1 uncultured Bifidobacteriaceae bacterium | reverse complement strand
CCCTCGAGTGGCTCGCTGCGGAAGAGCGCAAGGGCAAGACGTGGGCTGTGAGAGGCAAACCCAAGAAGGAAGGCGTCTTCCTGCTTCTGACCTATTTGGCCGAGAGCGTGGACAGCACGCCAGATCATCTCGCGGAAGTGTTCGTCGGCCCACCCGAAGACGAATCGGATCGAGCCGTTGTGCAATTTGAAACAGTCTGTGCGGACGTCGTGCAAGCGTTGAACGGGATTCCAACCTTGAGCGACGCCGCTCGCATCCAAGTCTTCGCCTTGCACAAACCCGACGGCTATCGCGCACAGATCTTCGCGTCTGAATCCTTCACCCAGAGCGCGATCAGACTGCTTGCCAAGTCCTGGCAGGCTCACTGCCGCGCTCATCCACCAATCTGGTTGCCCCAATTCACGCAGGAGGGTGAAGCGACGCCAATGCGGGACTTCGAGCCGCTGGTTCCTTTCCCCTACCAGGCCATCGAGTGCTTGAACACGATTTGGGAGAAATGCGGAAAGGCGGAGGAGGCGAAATGCGAGAGTGCGTCGGATTACGACCTTGCAGATGCCTTTGAACTGCTACGCCGGACCGGCGCTCACCCAACGGACGGCGCGTATCTCGGACGGATGCTCGACTTGGCCGTGCGCCGCGCTTTGCCCCTGATGACGGCAGTTGCGCACGCGATGCATCAGACTGTCACGAAGCGGCACGAGAGGAAGCGGGTGTTCCTGGCTCAAGGGGACAAAGGGTGTGGGCTGAAGTCCCTTCTGCAAGCCCGTCGCTGGCCTTGTCTGCTTTCCCTCCTGCTGACTCGACTCGGATATGAACTCGAAACATTTATGAAAGAACCTGCATACCTCATCGGGCGCTTCCTCGCTCAACTCGACCGCCTCCATGCCTATTACGCCAAACACGTCAGCGGCAAAGAGGACGGACTTCGGCAACTCCTCGGTAACTCGATCATGGCCACGGCTCTCGAAAGCCCGCTGCGCGCCTTTGAATTGGCTGGGCAGCGGATGCTGCCCTACCAAGCTTGGGGTCATTCATTCGCGCAAGGTCGCAAATCGAAGGATGGCTTAGGCGCAGCGTCGGACGAGGGCAAGGCCACAAACAGCGACAGATGGGAAGTCCACCGCGTGTTGGAGGACTTGGGGCGCATCGCCGAAGAGCTTTCCGACTGTGGCATCCCTGAAGCCAACCGCTCCGGGCTGCCGGCGCGCGTGGGGCATGAAGCGAAGCCTCCGACAAAACCAATCCTCGATTTAGCGGACACGCTCACAGCAAATGACCGGGCGTGGATGCACTCTGACTCAGCCGCGAAAGCGCAGATGCTTTTGGGCTACTTGGCACGTCCGGCACGCGAGGAAGCTGCGGTTGCCAAAACAGCAGCCACGCCGACACCCCCGGATTTCGATTGAACCCACAGAAAACATCTCAAAACAACACGGCCAGAAACCAACTAACGTCACAACGAATATGAGCCAAAGCACTGAACCCAAAACGAACCACGGCTTCCCGCGCGCCTGCGGGCTGCTTATCATCGAAGTTGAAAACTCCAATCCGAACGGCGATCCCGA
>CAZNOE010000016.1:0-1092 GCA_964574525.1 uncultured Bifidobacteriaceae bacterium | reverse complement strand
GACCCTCGCCAGCGACCGGACGGCTTGGGTGAGATTTCACCAGTGTCCTTCAAGCGGAAGTCCAGGGACATCGTGGATACGAAGCCCTCGGAATGGGATGAGTTGAAGAAACAAGTGAAGGATTATTTGAAGATCGATCCGTTGGAAGACGCCGACTTCCAGATTCTGGAACGGCGCGGGCGAAATCGTGAGCAAATCGAACTGGAAGTTTATGGCGGTGAATTCATCAAGAAGTATTGGGATGCCCGCGTTTTCGGGAACACGTTCCTTGAGAAGGGAGAAGACATTAAGAACAGATTGGCCAAGCGAGACCCATCGTTGGCGAAGAAGGAAAACGAAAAGAAGCTGAAGGAACAAGCCGCTGACTTGGAGAAGCAAATGCGCCGGAACATCAAAGCTGGCGTGGTTCAGTTCGGCATGGGGCTTTCGATCAAGCCCATCAACATTCGTCGAAACAGTCAGACCAACAAGTCGGGTGTCGAGGAGGGAACTGAGCAAGGCTTTGCCCCGTTGGGCTATCGGTTCGTGCCGCGAGCGACCTACACCATGCCATTCTTCGTCAATCCAGCCGGAGCCGTCGTGCGTGACGCTGACGGGAAGACCAAGACCGTCTGTTGGAAGCGGGATGTGGAATTGCTGCTCCGGTTGATTCCTCAGGCATACCCGCTAAATCCGTCCTCAATCAGGCCCATTGTCCGCGTGGTGCTCGCTCACTATCTGGAGCATGACAATCTTCTCGGCTCATTCCCTGACTTGGAAGTGTTGCGGAAGCTGACACCCGTTGCAAAGCACGCCAAGGACATAAAGGAATACGATGTTCCCGAGTTCCCATATCCACCGGGCTTCCAGGCATGGGCCGACAATGACGCAAAGTCCTTCTTGCTTACGCACCTGATGAACAATGGTTCTCCGCGCTTCGCCCGCTACCGGGAGCTTGTTTCCGGGACGGAAATCACGCCGGACAAGTTGAAGTGAGCGCTCCGCGCAGACGCGGACACAAGCATGGCGAATCGCGCACAATCGAATGACGAGTTGCTGGCCCACAGCGCGCAGCATGGGGGCGAGCGGATAACGGCCATGCCACAGCCGCCC
>CAZNOE010000015.1:17244-24550 GCA_964574525.1 uncultured Bifidobacteriaceae bacterium | reverse complement strand
GTGGAATCGAAGGAGAACTGGCTATTGGCGCTTCTGCCGACGACAAAGTCAATTGGAGCCCCAGCGTCGAAGTCCACAATCAGATTAAACGTCGGCCCACTACCCGCGCCATATCCGTTAACCGATCCATTGAAGGTCACTCCGTTGACGAGGACATGCACATCCGTAGTCGTGCCGTGCGGGTCCACTCCCGTGAACGCGCCGGATACCTGATACAGGCCGTTGGTTGGTGCGGTGAAGCGAATGATGCAGAACTCACCATTCGGTCCTGGATAAAAAGAAAGCTGGCCCGGGCCGAGAATCGCGGTGCCCGTGCCGTTCGTCACAGTAATGTTGGCGGGGTTGTGGTAAACTCCCGGAACTCCCAACAGAATAGAGGCACGCCAATAGTCCAAGCCGGCCCAATTGCCCCGGTCGGGCAGCAGCGTCATTGGGCCACCTAACGTGGCGCTTGAGCCGTAACTCCAAGCCCCGTTCGGATTGCTGTTAGTGGAAAACCCCGATGCGACGTCGTATGCCCCCGTGTTCGTGGGTGGAGCGGCAACGGTCACTTCCACGACCGCCGCATGGACTTGGTTACCCGGGGCATCATTCCAGGAATCGGAGTAGGCCAGGGCGGGCCCGCGCATCACCGCCTGGTCCTCATCTGGAAAATAATCTCCACCGTTGTTGGGTTCGCCCGGGGCCCACTTTCGGTAAGCCGCCGCTTCGCCACTAACCCACACCCACTGCCCTTCCTGGGCTGCGTCGTTGAGTCCGAGCCACAAGGTCCGAGCAATGCCGCCGTAACTGGCAAACGTGTTGAAGACCCAGGTATTCTCCGCCACGTCGTTGATCGTTGCCAAGTGACCATTCAGACTGACAGCCTCCGCCTCGGCGCCTGGCCAGTTGGTTGGCGACAACAAGTAGTAGATGTGCCCATTGGCTGCGTTCGTGATGGGACCTGCCAGAATGGCAGCCCGAGACGCGGTCACTGTGCAAAGGTGGAGGACAAGCAGGCACGCGAGGGAACCGAGACGCCACGCGGAGAGGAAGGTTTGTTTCATAGGACCCCACTTTGGATTTTGTGAATTTTTTACTTTTCCCGAACTTCAGGTTCATTTCTATCAATCGCTCCGAATATAAACAAGGACAATCTAGATCGAATTGGCGATATGGCACTGGGCCTAACTTGGTAGAACGCGGGCAAAATCGGTCGCCATCCGTGCTGCCACAGGTGATGAATATCGAACGAGCGATCCGTTGTCTGGACGGACTCTCGCTTTCCCCTAACGCAGATTTGCCCGGGGTGTTCTCACCCGAAAGCGCAGGCAGGTCCATAAATGATGCCGCAGAACAATGGATCATTCGCGCCGGTCAAATCGTTGTGCGTCAATGTGGCAATAAGGACGCAGCATTGAGGTTGAGCGGGCAAACCCGCTGATGCAAACGGGAGTCTCAATCCGAACGAGGGCTTGACGCCGATGTTTACACGCTGAGACCATCAGCGTGCCTCTGAAACGGGATGGCATTCCACGCGGTGAAGCCTGTGCGAGCAAAGTGATCGAACATGCAAACGCAAACGAATCGGGAAGCGACTGATCCACTGCTCGATCAAATGATCCGCGAGGGTTCGCTTGGTTCCAGTGCGGAACACTTCTTGCGCCGACACGGTCGCCGTCAATGGCGTCTCTTCTCTAAAGACGAAGCCCTCGCGTGTCGCTACCGCAGTCCGTATCCTCATGCGAACGGGCTACTGGTCGCGGAGTTTTTTGGACGTGCCTCATGAAATTAACGGCTTTCGACTTAATGTCATGACTTCTCCTCGCATCGTCATCATCGGTGGCGGAATCGTCGGTCTCGCCACCGCCTTCAAACTGGGCCGCAAACTTCCGTCCGCCCAAATCACGCTTTTGGAAAAAGAGGCAGAAGTGTGCCGGCATCAATCGGGGAACAACAGCGGGGTTTTGCACGCGGGTCTCTATTACAAACCAGGATCCACGAAGGCGCGATTGGCCGTTACCGGCATTCAGGAGATGATTGCGTTTTGCCGCGAGCACAACGTCCCGCATGAAATATGTGGCAAGCTCGTCGTGGCGGTTGATGAAACGGAATTGGCCAGACTCAACGCGCTGCACGAGCGCGGACAGCAGAACGGTTTGCAGGGCTTGCGATTGCTGGGCCGCGAGCAGATGCGTGAAATCGAGCCGCACGTGGGCGGGGTCGCTGCGCTGCATGTGCCGCAGGAAGGGATTGTGGATTACCACAAAGTTTGTGGAGTTTTGCAGCAAAAAATCTCCGGGCGCGGCGGTCGCGTCGTCACCGGCGCCAAGGTCACACGCCTGCAATCGCAGTCGAACGGTTGGCTGACGCAATCCACGGCCGGAGATTTTGAGACCGACTTTCTGGTGAACTGCGCCGGCCTGCACTGCGATCGCGTCGGTGAACTGGCCGGGGAAAAACGCGAAGTGCGCATCGTTCCGTTTCGCGGCGAATATTACAAGATCAAGCGCGAGCGGCAGCATCTGGTGCGCAACCTGATTTATCCGGTGCCGGACCCGCAGTTTCCCTTTCTCGGCGTTCATTTCACGCGCCTGATTCACGGCGGAATCGAAGCCGGGCCGAACGCCGTGCTCGCCTTCGCGCGCGAGGGCTATCGCAAGACGGACTTCAATCCCGCGGATTTTTTCGACGCCGTGACCTTCTCCGGCCTGTGGCGATTTCTCGCGCGGCACAAGCGGATGAGTTGGGAGGAATTGAAACGTTCGTTCAGCCGGCGACTTTTTTGCGAGTCCCTGCAACGGCTGGTGCCGGAAATCCGCAAGGAGGATTTGGAAGCCGGCGGCGCGGGCGTTCGCGCCCAGGCCATGTCGCCCGACGGCACGCTGGTGCAGGATTTTTGCTTTCAACAATCGCGCGGAGCGTTGCACGTGCTCAACGCGCCCAGCCCTGCGGCGACCGCCTCGCTGGCCATCGGAGAGGAAATTGCCCGCATGGCTGCCGGCCAGCTTTGAGCCGCTTGGCTCACCCGTTTGCTAGTGGAGCAATGCCTCCGGGATGCCGATTGGTGCGACCGCGACGGTCGCGCGTCCGCTGTTTTTCTCCCCTCCTTGGAGGGGTTGGGCGTGGGTTGCGGCTACCACTTCAGCACCGGCGGGAGATATTCCTTGATCAAGTCGTCGTAGAACGGACGGAGTTTTTTCAGATCCGGTTTCTCGTGGCTTTTGGTGTAGAGATCGTAGGGATTGAAGGCGCGCACCCACAGGAACATTTCACGGTCCTGCGGGTTCATCAAATAAGTGTATTCGCCGTCGCGATGCGCGGGGTAGAACGAATGGTAGCGAATCATGTAGAGGGCTTCCGGCGGCAGATAATCCTTCACCACGTGATAAAGATATTCATCGTGGCCCCAGGACATGGTGACGTTGTCCAGACCGCATTGCTCCGGGTAAACTCCGAGCCGCGTCTGATAGCGCGGCGTCTGGCTGTCGGCATTGTCCGCGAAGAATTGGTGGAACACGATCTTGTCCGACCACGCGCAGCCGACGGGGAAAGTATCGCCCACGACGGCCCACTGCGGTTCGCCATAGAGACAAAGGATTTTCCCAAGGTCATGAATCAAGCCGGTGAGGACGAACCAGCGCGGATGGCCGTCGTTGCGAATCTGCTCCGCGGTCTGGAGCAGATGATCAAGTTGCGAAAGGTCCGTGTCAGGATCGCTGTCGTCCACGAGCGTGTTGAGAAACTCCAGCGCCTCCCAAACACTCATCTGGCGGCGGTTGAGCGAAAGGAACTCCTTCCGCTTCGCCTGCGAAAAATCGTAAGTCTGGTGGCGGTGGTTGAGCCGGTAAAATTCGCGGACTGAAGGCCGGGCGTCCGCTTCGTAATTGCGAAACTGCTCCTTCTTCTTCGCGGGATCGGTCGCCTTAAATCCGTTGGTGGGCGCGCCGGGTTCGGGATAACGCTCTTTGAGAAAATCCTCCCACTCTTCAAGACCAGCGAGCGGTTTGTTCGTATCGTTCATAAAATCAAGTCCAAATAGTGTGTGGCTCGCGAGTATGTAACTTCAAACCATGCGGTTTCGCAAGTCAGGAGATGGTTCAAGATTTCATCCGGCTCTGCCGCAGCTTGTCGAGGCCGACGGCGATGATGATGACGACGCCGATGATAATTTCCTGCACGTAGGTCGGCCAGCCCATCTGGTTGGAGCCGTTGCGCAGCACGGCCATGATCAGCGCGCCAATCATCGAGCCGAGAATGCTCCCGGTCCCGCCGCTGAGGCTTGCGCCGCCGATGACGACGGCTGCGATGATGTCCAGTTCCAGGCCGATGGCCACCGTGGGATCGCCTTGCGTCAAACGGGAAAGCTGCATCAGGCCGGCGAGGCCAAAAAAAAGTCCTGCCACGACGTAGATGACGGTTTTCTGAAGCCGGACGCGAATGCCGGAAAGCCGCGCGGCGGTCTCGTTGGCACCGATGGCAAAAACGTATCGGCCAAAAACTGTTTCTCTCATCACCAGCGCCATGACGACCGCCAGGCCCACGGTGATCCACACGCCCGGCGGCATCGGAAACAGGTGCCTTGGGTCGGTCAAGGCCATGACGTTGTTGATCGGCGTTTCAGGGGCATTGACGGTCTGGCTGCCGGAAAGCCATTTCGCCGCGCCGCGCGCCACACCCATCATGCCCAGCGTGACGATGAACGGCATCATGCGGAGTCCGCCGATGGTCAGGCCGTTGATCAATCCCATGCCCCCGCCCGTGGCAATCGTGAGGGCGACGGCGACGAGAGGAGAGCAGCCTTTCACGAGCGCCGTGGCACCGACGACGCTGGTCAGGGCCACGACCGAGCCTACACTCAGGTCAATTCCGCCACTG
Organism: uncultured Bifidobacteriaceae bacterium; assembly: GCA_964574525.1. Lineage (GTDB taxonomy): Bacteria > Verrucomicrobiota > Verrucomicrobiia > Limisphaerales > JADLHS01 > WYBW01. The sequence goes on along the minus strand of CAZNOE010000015.1, from coordinate 19,693 downwards.
ACGATGATCAGTGTCATCCCCAACGTGCCGGTGGCAACGATGACCGTCTGGATCAAAACAATTTTGAAATTCGCGCCCGTGAGAAAATAGGGCCGGACCTCGTTGCTGAGCGAAAACAAACCGATGACGAGCATCAAACCAAACCACGGGCCGAGGACATTGAGCAGGCGGCTGGGCGAGAGCGTTCTGTTGGATGCGGACATCTTCTGGATTTATGATTTACGATTTATGATTGCGGGTGGCGCTGGGAGGACAAGCCGCGAACCGCTACGCGGCAAACTGTCCCGCAAACCTTCCGAAGATGGACAAATCATCAATCATCAATCATCAATCATAAATTCCGCCCGTCACTTCAAGTATTTGTCCAGCGGCGGGTGCAGCAATTCCTTGATGTCGGTTTGGTTCATATTCTCGCGGGTCACGAGGACCACGCCCGTATCAATGCGTTTCTCGACTTTTTCGCCGCGCAAATGTTTCACCATCGTCATCACGCCCAGATAGCCCATCAGCAGCGGATTCTGGACGACCAGCGCCTGCACGTCGCCGTTCTCCAGGTCCCGCACCGACGGTGTGCCGGCATCGAAGCCGATCATCTTTACTTTGCCGCCGGCGAGACCGATGTCACGCAGGGCCTTGGTCATTCCGATGGCGGAATTTTCGTTCGGACAAAACACACCGTTGACCTCGCGGCCAAACCGGTTCAACAGATTTTGCGCCACCTGGTAGGACGTTTCGCGCGTGGCGCCGGCGTGTTGATCGGAGGAAATCACCTTGATGTCAGGAGACTTCTTCAACGCGTCGAGGAAGCCGGCCTCACGCGCCTCGGTGCTGGCTGAACCCACGGCGTAGCGCAGCAGGATGACATTTCCTTTCCCGCCGAGCAGCTTGCCCAGATGTTCGCCGGCCAACTGGCCGCCCTTGTAATTGTCGGTCGCGACGAAGCTGACGTGCTTGTCGGACTTCAGATCCGAATCCATGATCACCACCGGCACGCCCGCCGTCACGGCATTGGCGACGGGTTTGACGAGCGCCTGGGAATCCAGCGGCGCCAGCACGATGCCGCTGACCCGGCGGGCCATGAAATTCTCGACGACCTGAATCTGCTGGTCACGATCGTCTTCGCGGAGCGGGCCTTTCCAGATTGGTTCCACCTTGACGCCTTTTTCGGCCAGCTCGCGCTGGGCCTTGATGGTGCCGGCGTGAATGGCTTGCCAGAACTCATGCGTCGTGCCTTTGGGGATGACGGCGATGGTGTAAGTCTTGTCAGCGGCTGTGGCGGTGGAAATTGTCAGCGCCAGCAAACCACATCCCGCAGCGCGGGACAGCGGACGAATGGAGGATTTCATGGCGTCACGTTAGAAAGGTGCAGCGAGGTTTTCAACCCTTTTGATTCAGCCGCGAACGCCAAGTGTGGGCGATTCGTCCTCGTTCTCCTCCTCGTCCTCGTCCTCGTCCTCGAAAATCAAGAACGGAATCGAGGACGAGGACGAGAACGACGACGAGGAGGAGAAAGCCCCAGCTTTCCTCAACGCGATTTGCCCGAGCCATCGAGCAGGCTTTCCACCGGCGCCCGATCGTCTGTCAGTACGGGCGACTTGGCGGCGCTCGCCGGCGGAGCATTGTCGAACATACGCAAGCGCGTCGCGAAGCCCGGCACCTTGACCTTCCCATCCCGAACCAACTCCGCCCCTTCGCGCTGGACGCGCACGTTGTCGAAGCGCGCCGGCGATTTGGTGGCGACGAGCACGACATTCATGCTCGACTCGGCGGGGAACGCGTACACTTGCGGAAAGATTTCTTTCATGGTGCGATACATCGCGCCAATGAAGTCGGTCCGCCAGCCCTGCATTTGTCCGATCACATTGTAGGCCAGCACCCCGTTGGTGGTCAGATGGACGCTGGCCAGCGCGAAAAACTCCCTGGTGGTCAGATGCGGTGGAATGGAAGAGCCGTAACGCCCCGACGTGTAGGCGTCCATGATGATCAGGTCATATCTCTCACTCGTGCGATTGAGAAACACCCGGCCATCCTGGTTGCGAATTTTGAGCGTCGGCGATTCCCGCACCTTGAAATATTCCTTCGCAACTTTGATCACCATGGGATCTATCTCGACCGTCTCGACCGCGACGTTGGTGTAGTAATGCTGGTAAGCCCGCTGAATGCTGCCGCCGCCCAGACCCACCATCAGCACGCGCCGCATATCGCGATTCCACACCCACGGCGCATGGAAATACTCGGTGTATTCGAAATGTCCCTGCAGCGGGTTGGTCAGCGACATTCTCGACTCCCGCGTCCCATTGAAACTCAACATCCGCAGGCCGTGCTCGTCCACCACCTGGACCTGGTGATAAGGAGAGGTCGCTTCGAACACGACCGCCGCCTGGAGGCCGCCGACACAACACCAGAGCGCGCCGAACGAAACCACACGTTTCACACAGGTCGCTTTCAT
>CAZNOE010000015.1:0-17144 GCA_964574525.1 uncultured Bifidobacteriaceae bacterium | reverse complement strand
CCATCCGCCAGTCCATCACCAGACTCAACGCCGCCAGAAAAAGAATCAAGGCTCCCGTCACCCGGAAAATCGCGGACAGGCGGTAATCAATCAGCACGTAACCCGAGACGAAGACACCCGCGATGCTGCCGACCGTGCTCGCGGCATATACCAAACCGCTGATCGTCCCAACGCTTTCGAGTCGCCGGGCGGCAAGACGGATCATGTACGGTGAGATCACCGCGAGCACGAAGCACGGCAAGAAGAACACGAGCGTGCTGCCGAGCACGGGATCGAGCTTTTTCCAGAGCGCGGGGATGTCCTGGTCCAAGGGATGACGCATCATGATAGCTTTGACCAGCGGCGGCGTGAAATCCGGAATTAATAACGTAACCAGTCCGGCCACGAACAGCGGCGCAGCGAGAAATCCCGCCCGCCGAAAGCGGTCCGCCAACGCTCCGCCGATGCCGTAGCCCAGCGCCAGAGCAATGAGGATCACGCCGATCTGGCTGATCCACGTGTAGAAGTCGCCGCCGAAATCTTTCGCCAGATACCGTGCCCCGATGATCTCCAGCACCATGATGGCGAATCCTCCGAGAAAAACGAACAGCGCTGCGGCGACTTTGAGCATGGGTGACTGAATTTACGATTTACGATTTACGATTTACGATTGACCGATGGCTCGGCCCGGCATGCCAGTCATCAATCATAAATCGTAAATCATAGATTTCTACCCAATCATCAATCATAAATTCCACCCGTCACTATTCCACCAATCCACCCTTGATCGCGTAATGAGTGAGTTGTGCGTTGGTGGCAAGGTTCATTTTTTCCAGGATGCGCGTGCGGTAGGTGCTCACAGTCTTCACGCTCAGCGAAAGTTCGCTGGCGATTTGTGTCGGCGTCTTGCCGGAGGCAATCAGGCGCAGGACTTCATACTCACGATCCGAAAGCAGTTCGTGCGGCAGCTTACCCGCGTCTCCCGTAAGTTCGCCCACCATGCGCTCGGCCTGGGTGGCGCTGACATATTTGCCGCCGGCGCAAACCTTGCGGATGGCCTTCACCAATTCCTCCGGCGCGCTCTCTTTGTTCAAATAACCCGACGCCCCGGCCTTGAGCGTCCGCGTGGCGAATTGTTCCTCCGCGTGCATGCTCAGCACCAGCACGGGCAGTTCGGGCTTGAGGAGTTTGATGTCCTTCAGAATCTCCAGCCCGCTTCGACCCGGCATGGTGATGTCCAGCACCAGCACGTCCCAGTGTTGCTTCTCCAGTTTCTCCAGCACCTCGCGCCCGTTGGTCGCCTCGCCGGCCACCACGATGTCTGGCGTCTCGGCCAGAATCTGTTTCAACCCGCTGCGCACGACGGCGTGATCGTCAGCAATCAGAACTTTAATCATGTCTCTTAAAAAGCAGAAAGCAGAAATAAGGAAAGCAGAAATCAATTTCAGCTTTCAGCTTTCCCAATTTCTGCTTTTCCCCCATGGAGCGGCACCGTGATGGACACGGTTGTCCCCTGTCCCGGCACGCCGCGGATTTCGCACCGGCCTCGCAACGGCGCCAGGCGTTCGCGCATGCCCAACAACCCGAATGACCCGGCTTTGCTCATATCGGCTTCGAGGATGCCGCGGCCATCGTCGCTGACTTCCAGTGAAATCCGGCCCGACTCTTCCCGCAAGCTCACGCGCACGTTCTTGGCCTCCGCGTGCCGCGCCACGTTGGTAAGCGATTCCTGAAAAATGCGGAACAGCGCCGTTGTGATTTCCCTCGGCAGTTCGCGCTCGGACAGCGCTGTATGCACGTGCGACTTGATCCACGTGCGTTTTTGGAATTCGCCGGCCTGCCATTCCACGGCCGCCGCCAGTCCCAAATCGTCCAGCACCCCCGGTCGCAGTTCCGCCGCGATCCGGCGCACGGATTGCACCATTTCGTGCAACAATTCAGTCATCGCCCGCACTTTTTCCAACAACGCCACTCGCGTGGCCGACGCGCCAGGTGCGAGGTGCGAGGTGTCAGGTTCTCCGTCTTTAGCTGACACCTGACCCTTCGCACCTGGCACTTCCGGCGGCTGGGCGGAAAGCTTCTTCTCCAGCCACGACAGGTCGAATTTGAAACCGGTGAGCAACTGGCCAAACTCGTCGTGGATTTCGCGCGCGATGCGCGTCCGCTCGGCCTCGCGCGCGGATTCCAGATGCCCGGCCAGCATCCGCAACTCGCCTTCCGATTTTTTCAACTGCGCCTCGAACCGTTTTCGGTCCGTGATGTCGCGAAAAACCAGCACCACGCCCATCACGCCGCGCGTTTCGTCCCGGACCGTGGACACGTTTACTTCAATGGGCACCTCGCGACCCGCCGCCGTCAGCAACGTCGCCTCGTGCATAAACGCGCCCACCGGCGCGGTACGAAACGACGGTTCGGTCGCGCCATCTTCGCCGTGGATCTTGAACACGGCGCCCAGCCCTTGGCCGACCGCCTTTTCGGCCGGCCAGCCCGTGAGCCGCTCCGCCGCGGGATTGAGAAATGAAACCGCTCCCGCCTGGTTCGTCATGAGAATCGCATCCCCGGTGGAGGTGATGGCCGCGGAAAACGATTGCTCGATTTGCTTTAAGTGCGCTTCGCGTCCGTGGCGGATGAGCGCCAGTTCGATGCCCGCCTTGAGTTCTCCCAGACGAAACGGCTTGAGCAGGTAACCGAACGATTCCGACCGCCGCACGCGCTCCAGGGTTTCGTCGTCCGACCGGCCCGTAAGGAAAATCACGGGGATATCGTGCTGCTTGCGAAACCGCTCCGCCAGTTCGATGCCGTCCATTCCGCCCTGGATTTCTATGTCCATCAGCGTCAGATCAGGCCGCGCCTCCGCCGCCACGGCCAGCGCCTCGTCGCCATTGTTCACAATACCGGCGACGCGGTAGCCCAGGCGCTTCAAGTAACGTTCCACTGTTTTGGCAACCTCACTTTCGTCTTCGACAATCAATATGTTTTTAGCCGGCATACGTTCTCCTGCCCGGGCGGTGGAATCCCACGCGGGGGCCAAGGTGAGACGGTGGAATCATTCCACAGTCCAAGTGACTCATCCCATTCAGCGGTGAATCGTCGGTGCTGACAAGCTCTTTCCCCGATGCCGCCTGAGCGACAGCGCGGTCAACACGCCAAATGGATCAACTCCGGTCAGAAAGGCGGCCTGCGCGTCCACATTTCCTTCCTTAAGCGAACCCATCCGCACATACGCGAATTTAAGCGAACAATTTTTCATTCAATTCCCGTTTCTGGCTTTGTCATGGCCGTTCACACCCTGTCTTTCCCGTTTCCAGCCAAAGAGAATGGCATGAACGCGTTCGATCTTCTCGTCGTGGCTCAGGCTGGCGTCATCGCCGATCACGTCCAGATACGCCCGCAACTGCGGCAATTCCTTGTGCGAGGCCACTGTGGCTTCATAATCGAAATACTTTTCCGCCAGCTTTAGCCGCGCCCGCCGGATGTCGTTGTCCTCACTGTCCAGCAGCAACTTGGTGAATGACACCAGTTGCTCCAATTCCTCCGGTTTTTCGCCGGCCAGTTTGAGGACAGCCTTGCCCACCAGTTTCACCGCCGCCGCCCGCAGGCTTTCCGAACTGACCGGCAGTTCGTTCAATTCATCCGCCGCCGCCTGCGCCTCGACCAACTCCTCGACCTGCCGTTCCCGCACCCGCCGACGGTAATAACGCCCCACGCTGGCGATGGTGGTTTCCAAACGAAATTCTATTTGGACACGCTCCAGCGTTTTCGCGTAACCCAGGTTCTCGTCAAACAACCAGCTTTCCAACATCTCGCGCTGCTCGGGCGTGAGTTGGTTCCACGTTGAATCGTCACGCATCTTTCTCATGGGATGAATACCCTCTCCGCCTCGAACGGGGTGAGGGCAGGGTGAGGTGTCGCTCCGTTCATTTGTATCGGCCGCGAATGTGGGCGTTGTAGTACTGACCCATGGAGGCCGCCGCCATCAACCCGAGAAACACCGAAAGCGGCACGCCGGGATGTTCATACACCGTGTCGCTGGTGTGAAAGAGAACGGCCAGCGTGTAGCCGTTGTAGCCTACCGCTCGAATCGCGCTTGAACTGACTGGTATGAGAGCCATGCCGCCATTCTACCGCGGCACGGGCGGGGGAAAATGGGCGTTAAATGCCGTGGGATTTTCCGCCTACCTGCTGCGCCCGCCCTTGGTTGGCCAGCTCAGCGGCTGATCGGATTTGAGGAGGAATGGAAACAGCCGATGAAACATTTGACCCGCGCGTTTGCGTTCCTTGTACCATTCGCGCTTGCCGTAAAGTTTCCATGCCTCCGAGGACTTCTCCGGGATGTCACCCTTGGTGGAATGGTGAAGCACTCGCATCATGCCCAGCCGTTCCAAAGCCACGCGCCAGTCACGCGCCTTGTTCCGCCCTTTGCCATCATTGATGGGTGCCTCGTTGGGTCGGTTCGCTTTTACCCATTTGCGGAACGACTGGATAATCTCTTCGTTCGTGAACAATCCCCAGTTGATCTCGACCACGGTGTGTTCGGAACCTCGCCCGTAAACGACCGAGGGATTCATGTCAGCATGATGAAACTTCCCCATGCGTTTGAGCGCATCGTCGGTCAATTTGGGATTTTCCTTCCGTGTCCGTTCGTTCTCCCGTTGACACCGACGCTGCCGCGCCGCGAGCGCTTGAACAATGTCCTTGGCATAGAGAGAAATGCCACGCGCGAATGGCATCCTTTGAACGAAATCAACAATCCCCTTCGGGGGAGCGTACGCGCGGAATGCGCGCTCTTCTTTTGTAAGCAACTGCCACGGCTTGGGAAAACTTCCCGTGAGGCGATGAACCTCGCCTGACCGGAGCGGCAGTGCATCCGGGAGCACGTCATCCGGCGGACAGGCAAACCCGTGAAGGAAAATGTGGGCTGCGACGCCAATGCTTCTGATCTTCTCGGTGTCTTTACGAATGTCCTCGGCCTCTGGTTCGTTCCACCACCGTGGCTTTTGAAAGAGAGGCATCCAATGCTCCAGGGTACGCTTGCGCAGGCCGCAAATGAACGCCGACTCCCGCGCATACTCCCAATAACAGCAGGCGACCAATTCCGGGTCCGGCACGGCGTCGAAGTTCCAGTCGAGATTTATCAATGCGCTCTGCAAGTTTAATGATTGCGTGTTCTGCGCAGACACACTGGCAGAATGAACACCGATTGAGGTCGAACAAAGCAAAATTCAAAGTTCAACTGCGAATCAGCCTCGCATATTGGGGCGGAACAAGCTGTAAATCTGGAGTAGTGCGACGACAGTCATCAAAAAACTGATTACTGGCACGCCCATGTTGATGACAGGCTCGGTTGAAGGCGCAATCTTGATGAACTGCGCGCCAACTCGGTAAACGAGGAGATAGCAAGCCACGAAGATGACAATGCCAACCGCTACGAAGATGACCATTTTTTGCACAATCCTTACAAGGGAAAAGTCCAACTTTAAGACCTTATCTCGCCAAACTGACAATCGCGAAGACTCTTTTTTGAACTTTGCGTACCTGAATAAGAGTATTCAGATCAGCGAGTGAACTTCCGTCGGAAGATTCCCACGAACTCAGATTTTCGACGGCCATGGCGTCCGTCTCAAAATCCGAGTTGAATATTTTTGCAATGATCGAATATCCGGGGACGCGCCAGTTCTTGTAAATTTGCAAACCAATGTTCCGGGCTTCGGCGTTTGACATGGACCGGAGAACGCGCAGGCACGGTTTTGGAGCGCGCGCACGGAGAAACTGGAGTTGGCGATCTTCCAAAGCGCGTTTTTGATCCTTTTTCAGGCCAAGGCCGACCTCCAACAACGCAACCGGCCTGGGCACTTGCGCGACACATGCATTGAGTGTCGCGTGGAAGCTCGCATCCGGGCAGAACTGCTGGCGAACCTCCTCAGCGGTCTCAAAACTTAGGTATCCACTGCCAAGTACGCGTTTGAGAACAGGTTTGAACAGTGGCTCTGAAAACCCCAACTCGCCCGCAATCATGTCCATCAGCTTTTCAACAGGGTCCTTTTCGATATCGATGGTATTGGTTCGGCGAAACGGAAATTCAAATTGCTCGTATGTGGTCAGACAATGGGCAATTTCGTGCCAGCGGGTGAAGAACCGACGAAGCGCTTTATCACCCCTGCAATCTACAAACGCCACATATTGAAATTCGCCAGCTTCGTTCCGCGTGTTACGCTGATAAATTACGCCAAACGTATCTGGCCGCTCTAACTCCATGTCCAGCGCTGCGAACTTAGAATCGCCTTCGTCCCTTGCGTACCGCAGGCTAAACTCCCGCAACTCGTCGTCGTTGCAAACATCATGAATGACCAAATTCAAATGCCCACAAACGATCCTCTCGAAATCCCAGATCATCTGAAGCGGGCCCGCCGACTTCACCATTCTGGCCACGCGCGAGCGACAAAAAGACAAAATGCTCTGCGCAGCATCGTCTGCCGACAGGCCCAACCCTCTCGCCATTGCAATGATTTTAGGACTGCGACTCAGCGCGTTCACTTAATGTAATCCTTCACCTTCTCGTAGAATCGTTCCCAATCAAACGATTCAAGATTATCGCTTCCAGAATCGCAGCGGTGGCCAATTATCTGCGAACGCATGTTAAGCAACGTGCGCATTTGTGGAAGCATAAGGTGCTTTCTCTCTCCGAGAGTCAAGAGAGATTTGGGAATTTCGGGTTCAGATACTGCGACTTGATTTTTACCTCGCAGAATATCTCGGAACTGCCGTTTTAAGTTCGGCTTTGCTCTTTCCAAAGCGGCTTCGTCTTCCGCGCTCAACGTTACTCGCTGTTCGACGAATCGCTTGATTTCATTCTCCGTCAGTTCTGGCTGCTTGCCCGGAGCACGCAAGCTCGCGGCGATCAAAGCCTCCAAGGCTTGCTCCTGAGCTTTGTCGTTTTCGGGAGTCATGGTTCGATGGTCCTTTCTTGTGTTTGAATTATTGCTTTGAACTTTCGGGTAATCTCTTTGCGAGCGCTTTTCACGCTCGCTTCCGACGGGCGAGTCACGCCGCATTTGGCGATTTCGTCACAAATCTCCGCGTTCGAGACGGCGCCAAACTCGTTATTCGAGACATCGCCAAAATGAGCCAGGATTGCCTGCGCGACTTTACGTTGCAAACGTGGCAGTGTGCCGATGCACAGTCGGAATTGGCGGATGATTTCGTTGGCGGCGCAAGCATCAGCGGCCGTATTCCACATTTCACGAATCTCGGGCGCTTTGACCAAACGCTGAAAGACTCGCTCTGCAAACTCCTCATCAGTCAGCTCGCCATCGCGACTTTCGTTAGCGTCGGCGTGTTGGCCATCCGGGTCGCGTCGCTTCTTGCTGGTTTTGTTTCTGAGCAGGTCATACGCCTTGCAACGCGCAATAGAAAACAAAAGCGTGGATAGGGCCCCGTCGGATTTGAACTTTCCTCGATCCACGTACCTCGCAAGCCCGCAGAAAGCCTCACTGACGGCAGTCGCCACTTCGTCGCCGTCGAGTGTCGGGGCAACACTCTCGCGGATAAATGCTGCGAGAGGCCTAGCAAAACGATTGTAAGCCCTTTCATAAGCCGCTTCCTGTTCCTGAGGTGTCCCCATCAGGCCCTTTTTTATTTCTTCTTCCTCGGCGTCGGGCGTGACGATTTGCTCACTGAGCTTGTGCATTTGGCCAGTTACTCGCAAAAACGCATAAACGGGATCAAAGTTTTTTTCAGGCCCAATTTGCTCCAGCCAGCCAGTGGTCACGAGTCACTTTGTAGCGGCGTTAAATCAAGAACGCCGCGTAAACAAATCTAGAGCAAAACTATGGCAAACACATCCAAAGATACACGCCAGACCGAAGGTCTGGTAGGAGATGCGCCAAACTGCAGCCCTGCGCCAAAGTGGGCTGCGCTCATTGATGATACGCTCGTTCCCGCGCCGCAGCGTGAGATTCGCGCCAGCGTTCTGCTTGCGCAAGCTGGTGCCACGCCCGGACACGTTCTGGTTCGCGACCACGGTGGTGAACAGGACGTCGTGATTGCCGAAGACGAGGTGGTGAATCTGGAGCGCGGTAACGTCTTCTACGTTATTCCGAGCTGCGATGCACCGGCGAAGTGCCATTGCACCAAGCCGGCAAAGCTCGCCTTCTTCGTGGATGACCGACCGGAAGTCACCTTGAACCCGGACCAGACTGGCAAAACGATCCGCGAACTGTTCGGCCTCAAGGATGGCGTGAACCTGGTTCGTGATTATGAGTCGGACCACGACGAGCCCGTCGGCCTTGAAGATGCAGCGCAGTTTGGACGCGGGCCGGTGTTCATCACCCGCCGACAGCACTCGCAGCTCAAGATCACCGTGAACAACAAGCCGTTCACGGAAACGGACGGCGTGAAGAAGCGGATGACTGGCCGTCAAATCGCCGCGCTAGTCAGCGACAGTCCAGACAACACGGAGGTTTTCCTTCTGGAGAAAGGGAAATCCAACCCCGTGCCGTTGGATCAAGAAATCCAAATCCACAACTGCGACGAATTCCGGGTGATTCGCAACAACGTCGCCGGCGGCTTCGAGCCGTCGCGCATACAACGCGAGTTGGAAAAGCTCCGGCTGGGCGGTTGCAAAGCTGACTTCATTCAGCAACCGCTTGCGGCGGTGATTTACCGCGATGTTCCGACGCGCCCGGGATACGCGCATCTTCAAATGACTGACGTGTTGGTAGCCGTGCCGAACGGCTACCCCGGTCAGCCGCTCGATGGCGCTCACCTTCCCGAAGGATCACCGCTGCTGGGACGGGTCGCGGGTTCACCACAGGGGGTCATCGTCGCCGCTGACGGGCGACGATGGCAACTCGTGAGCTATCACCCGCATAACGGCGGCGGCGGTCCGCCGTGGAATAAAGATAGGCACGGTTTGCACACTTACATAGACGAAATTCTCGCCTGGATTCACCGCGCGAATCAGTGACGCCAGCCGATGCAATCCTCCGCCAGCAAAAAGACCTGCCTGTTCCGAATCACGGGGGCGGACCGGGAAAAACTGCAAGCGCTCTTGTTCAAGCGTTATCCGCACCGCGAGTGGGGCAGTTTTTTCAAGTTCGGCTACCGGGTCACGTCGTGGGGAATTCATGTCAGCTTCGTTGGCGCGATTGAGCCGCAGCTTGAAGATTTGAAGCAAGACAGCGGCATCGTTGAATTCAGCGCGGGCTACATCTTGCGCGCCCAACTTGCGCTGGCTGACACGGAGCTTGGAATCGGCGTCATCCATTCACACCCGCAAGGTTGCAGCACATTTGCAAGCTCGCTGGACGACGACATGGATAATTATTTCTCGCGCGAGTTTGCCACTTACGGGAATGGTCGTCCGTACGTGAGTTTGCGGGTGGCGCACAATGCCGACGGCGAATTCTCGTTCAACGGTGAGGCTTGGCTCAATGATCAGCAAATGCCGGTGACTGAATGGCTGACCGTCGGGGAGGAGCTTCGGCGAGAAGCCGCCGAACACGATTTCTGGAACAGAGACGTTTCCGCCCCGGCAGACGAACGCATCGCGCGGTACACGGAACTCGTGGGCCAGCGCGTTGGTTTTCTCAAAAACTCAGCCATCGCCGCCGTTGGCTGCAGCGGCTTAGGCTCGCCAGCGATTCACGTCCTCGTTCGGGCAGGAGTGCGACGATTCATTTTGGTTGATCCAGATTTTTTCGCGCCATCGAATCAGGAACGAATGCACGGAAGCGTCTGGCGTGATCTTGAGACCAAACCGCTAAAGATTGAAATCCTCCGACGACTGATCCTCGACATTGAATCGACGGCAGAAGTGACAATCATCCGTGGCAATGTTCTTGATGAGGTCGTCCTCGACGAAATCTTGCGATGCGATTTGGCACTGGGATGCACCGATAGCCAACACAGCCGCGCCGCGCTTGGAGATTACGCCGGTCATTACTTGCTGCCGTGTATTGACGCCGCTGTGTTGATGCGGGCAAAGAACGGAAAGCTCACTGAACAAGTTGGTGAACTCGCCCGATACTCGCCGGATGAGCCGTGTCCTTGGTGCTTGGGCCGCATCAATCAGAAAGCGCTTGCATACGAATTGATGACCGAGGAAGAACGCGAGCAACGTGCTCGCGCCGCGACGGACGCCATACGGCGCGGAGTTGACGGCGCGCAGTATTGGGGCGACAGACCGCCGCGAGAATTGACCGTTGGCTACATGACGACAATGGTTGGTGCTATGCAGGCGGGTTATGCCGAAGGGTGGATTACAGGCGCGAGTTCAATGCCGCATCAGAGATTTCAGTTTGACCTAGGAATGCCTCTGCTTGGTGTTGTTCCTTGCGAAAAGCCACGAAGGCCCGAGTGTTCGTGTAACTGGACCAAAGGTTGGGGAGACCAAGCGAGTGCGGAGCGAAGCGTCACGATGCCTGCACATTGGCCGAAGGCGGAAATCGTTTTGGCAGCGCTCCAAGTTCCATCGGTTTGATACAATCTTCCGTCACCAGTTTCTTCACGTCGGGATAATTCTTGGGCACGCCGGGAACGGTGACGGGTGAGTCTTTTTCAATTTTTGCGGCGACTTGCTGGCTGGTGAGTTCGCTGCTCATGTGCTAGGTGGCTGATTTTGCCCCGGCAAAGCAGGCGTGCGCTGGCGGCGCGGTTGTGTTGTAGCGGCGGTGTGTGACCGCCGGCCTTTGGCTCGGGGCGTGACAGGCAGCAAGGGGGCGGTGAGTTTTTCGTAGAGCGAGAAAAGGAATTCCACGCGCTCGCGGTCGGAATGGAACGGTTCGGGGCGATAGCATTTCTCCACGGCGCGATCCAATTCGGCGTGGGCGCGAAGCAATTCGGGAGGCATGGCAAGCGGATCGTAAAGGTCGGCGAGCGTGCCCAGGCCGCGCGGCGGCAGATGCGGCTCGCGCGCGGCGAGCACGGCCCGCGCCTTTTCTTCCACGCGCTCGCGCTGCTCGGCGGTGGCGTTCGGCCAAGGGAAATTGTTGTAAACCATGCTGCCTGAGTAGCGATAATCTGATTTCAAACGCCCGCCAACAACACGCACCCAAGCCATGTGCATCGCTGAAGTTAAAACGCCAAACAAGAATCGACTCGCCGAAGGAATGAGGAAGTTTGTGTTCGCTGAAATAATATCTTTCGAAACGATTCCAATCGGAATGTATTGGCGACGTTCGGATGAGACTTCTGGAATGAGGATGTAATCGGTGATCGGCTGCGAAATATAAAAGAAAAGCGTGGGCTTCTTGGCTGCTTTCTGCGTCGGCTCGGCGGAACTTTTCTCGCGAAATTCTTTCACACGCTGGACTCGCTCCATGACTTTCGTCAACGAACGGAGTTCGGTGGGGTCGGCATTTGTCAGCCAGAGACACCAGCGCATGTTGCCATTGATAAACTCCTCAGAGCCGGTGAAACGCCGAAGAAACTTTTTCGCGTCGGGTTCTTCTTTCAAAAAAGCTGTTTTCTCCTCATCGGTCAGGATGAGATTGCCATCGTCGGTCGGCTTATTCCCGCAGCGCATTTCCGGCACGTCGCAGAGCGGCTTGCTTCGCTTGGTAACAAACAAGTCAGGGCCGGGAGTGAGGTAAGGACTGATGTTTGGGGCGGTGACAACAGTGACGTGTTCCGTTTCGTAGTCGTAAATGCGTTTGTTGGTCGTGTCGAACGCCCCAAAACCGATGATGACAACGTGGACGTGCGCCTTGCCGCGAGCTTCGCTTTCCCAAGCGAAAGTCCGATGGGCGAAGTGAATCTTGATTTTGAAACGGTCAAACAACAGACCCCAAACCAGCGGCACTTGTTCGCCTTGGGTGATTGAGTTGGTTGCGACCAAGCCGACTTCTATCCGTGTGCCTTGGATGTATTCCGCCGCGCGGTAAAACCAGGAGACGACGTAATCAATGTCTCCAATGTTTTTGAAATTACTGAAGACGTGAACCATGTCCGCCCTTTGGTCCTTGTTTTGATAGTGCTTTCCGACGAACGGCGGATTGCCAAGGACGTAGCTGCATTGTTCCGGCGGCAGAATTGTTTTCCAGTCGAGCCGGAGCGCGTTGCCGCAAACGATCGTCGGAGATTTTTTGAGCGGCAGGCGCTGGTAAAGCTGGCCGAAGGCTTCGGACACTTTCAGATTCATCTGGTGGTCCATCAGCCAGAGCGCGACTTCGGCAATGCGCGCCGGCCATTCGCCAATCTCGATGCCGTAGAACTGGTCCACGTCCACCTGCGAGAGCTTGTTAATTTCATCAAGCGTCAATTCCCGCTGGCCGCGGAACAGTTCCACGAGCACCTCAAGCTCAAGTTTGCGTACCTCGCGGTAGGTGATGACGAGGAAGTTGCCGCAGCCGCAGGCGGGGTCGAGAAAACGCAGGCGGCAAAGTTTTGCGTGAAACTCCTCCAGGCGCGCACGACGGCGGGTCGAGCGGTCGGCTTTGACGGTCTCAAATTCGGCGCGTAATTCATCAAGAAAAAGCGAGCGAACGACTTTGAGAATGTTCGGTTCGCTCGTGTAATGACCGCCGATCTGCCGCCGCTCCTTCGGCTCCATGACGGCTTGAAAGAGCGAGCCGAAGATGGCGGGCGAGATGCGCGACCAGTCTTTGCGCGTGCAAGCGAGCAGCGCGTTGCGCATGTCGCGGCTGAAATCTGCGAAGCCGAGATGCTCGCCGAACAGATCGCCGTTGACGTAGGGAAAGGCGGCAAGGGTTTCGTCGAGATTCTTCTGACGCTTATTGAGTGGCTTGTCCTCCGTGTTGAGGACTTCAAAGAGTCGGGAGAGTTGCGCGCCTAGGTCTGAACCGTCGGGCTTGGTTTTGTTCTCGATAAAGAGTTGAAAAGAGCAAGTCTCGAAAATCCCTGACCGTTCGGCAAACAGGCAGAACAGAATGCGGACGAGAAAGCGTTCTAGGTCGTGACCGGTGTAGCCGCCCGCTTCAAGAGCGTCGTGAAGCTCGCCCATGATTTCGACGGCTTCGATATTGACGGGGTCCTGGTCCTGAAGCGTGTGTTGCTTGTAGCCGGGAATGAAGGCGAAGTGCTGGACGTGACGGTGAAATTCGGCGAGCGGGAATTCGTGCGTGACGCCGCGCTTCTTGTCAAAGAGCGGCAGGTCGCGCTGTTCTTCCGGCTCAAGGTCGTGCAAGGCGATGCGCGCAAAATCGGAAACGATGATGTAGCGGGGAATTTCATCGTGACGGGCCGGGTCGTTGGCCAGATCGCGGATGTATTGAAAGGCTTGAGTTTCCGCTTTGCGCAGGTCTTCGCCGAGCGATTTGTGTTCGACCAGCAGGATGCCCGGCCAGAAAAGATCAATGCGCCCGTAGTCGCCGGAGATTCTCTTCACCGCCTCCTCAAAGCTGGCAACGACACGGCGGCGAATGCCGAAGACTTGGAAGAATTCGTTCCAGAAGGTTTGCTTCTCAGCGCTCTCGCTTTTGACGCCAGCCCACTCGCGCGAAAACTTGATCGCGTTATGGCGGATTTCGTTCCAGGAGATCGGCACGGCAATGATTTTCTATCTGAATTGAGCGCTCTCGTCCAGAAAACCAGCGTGGCCAAAGGATTGAAAGAGCCGATCGAGGAAGATTTGCGCCTGGCCCTTTTCATCGCCGGTGATGTGCTTCCCGCACCACGCGGCGAATTCGGAGAGTTTTTCCCGGCTCGGCATGGCGAAGTTTTACATGAATGCCACTCAGGCGGCAATTCCGAATGGATTTCCATGTCCATCAGCGCCAGAGCGGCGCGACGAAATCCGTAGGGGCATCCGCCTGAATTGCTTGCTCGTGCGTAGCACCGCCCAGGTGCGCCGCGCTTCCTCTTTTGTCAGACAGAACCTGACACCAGATCAAGCTTTCCGCCGATACCGCTTGATTTGCCTTTGTGAGATTGTGTGACCAGTTGGCAGCCAGTGATAGATGGCAAAAAAGTCTGTGCCGGTTGACCAAACAAGCAACAAATAAAGCAGTAAACAAAAAAGAAAAAATGAAAAATGCAAAATTCGGAAAATGGAGCGGTATTGCCGCTGTTATCACAGTCGGTTTATTCCTGGGTAGCGCCTCGGTGACGCTCGGAGCAGACAACGTCATCCTGAGTGGTGAAATCGCACCCGTGAACACCGTCTCGGTTGTGGGCTTCGGTACTTACGCCACGCTTGACCTGACGGCCAGCCCGACAGCCCTCAAGGTGGCCGTAGCGACCGAAATCAGCAACGACGCCGATGGTTACACGGTGGGTCTCTCGTCCCTGAATGCCGGGGCAACAGCCCAGGCGAAGCTGCAAGGTGTTGACAATGCCGGGAATTTTGTCAACTACAGCATCAAATACAATGCTGTGGACGTGGTACTCGTCGCTGGCACTGACACTGACGTGTTCAATGCCGACGCGCCGACGGATGCCGACGGCGTTGATCATGACATTACGATCGCCTTCACCGGCGGCGCCTGGTTGCCCTCCGACGTTTATAGCGACACGCTGACCTTGACGATTACGGCGAAGTAATCAGAATAGATACCATGGCCAAACCGATCATGGAAATCTCTGGAAAAATTGACGTAGCCGGCAGCAGGTTCAGCCTGCTGCTGGCTGCTCTGTTTTTGCTGATCTGCATCCCCGCCGCCCAAGCCTTCAAGCTGTTGCCCATCAGGATGGAGTTCGAACCGTCGGGACGTGGCGCCAACCAGGCCTTCCGCCTGGAAAACGATTCCAGCAATAGTGTGCCGGTTCAGATTTCCATGCTGACCCGGCAGATGGATTTGGATGGAAAGGAAACCAACGCACCCGCCGAGGACGAGTTCCTCGTTTATCCGCCTCAGATTTTGCTCAAACCGAACCAGGTCCAGACGGTGCGGGTGAAGTGGCTGGGGGCTCCCAAACCTGAAAAGGAACTGGCCTACCGGATTTTGGCGGAGCAACTCCCAGTCAATCTGGAGAAAGAAAAGGCGGGTGGATCCAGAATCAACCTGCTGGTTCGCTATCTCGGCTCGGTTTACATCGTGCCCAAAGGCGCCAAAGCCGACGTGGTGCTCGAATCGGCGGTTCCCCAAACCGATGCGGCGGGCAAACGCCAGATCGAGTTGATTTTCCATAACCGGGGCACGGCGCACAGCATCCTGCGCGATTTGCGGCTCAAGATCCAGGCCGGCGACAAGACCGTTGAGTTGGGAGCGGAAGCTCTGCCCAAAGTGTCTGGAGAGAATCTCCTGGCCGGGCAGAAGCGGCGTTTTACCATACCGTGGCCGGAGGGGTTACCGGACGGTCCCCTGCGTGTCACTTTCGAATTCAGCAGACCTTCTTGACCAAGAATCGGGGACCTTACGAATGCCTTCCTTCTCCTGCCCTCCAGTTTCAAAGCGTGCCAACGTGATGAACCTGTGTTGCGGCGCTCACATTCTGTTTTTGCTTTTCCCAAGTTTCTACGCTGGTCGAACTGGTGGCCTCAATCGCCGTTCGGGCTGGGTTTCTTGCTGAGTCCGTGCCTCTGCCTGATGACGGGAGCAGCGAGCGCGGAGGCGCAGGCTGAAAATGGTTCGGGCAAATCGTCGGCACGCGGGGTTGTTTCCCTCACCGTCCCCTTGTTTGTGGAAAAGCGATCCCCGGTGGACATCCAAGTCGCGATCTCCACCAACCGGGAGGATCTGAAGCTCCAGGCCGCGCCGCTGCTGCAGGAACTGGAGCCGATGTTGCGACCCGAACTGCTGAAACAACTCCAGGCCGCCGCCGACGCGCAAGGCAACCTTCGTCTCCAAGCTCTCAAGGAACTTGGACTGGACGCCGTGTTTGACGAAGGGAACCTGGAATTGCGCGTGGCGGTGCCCGCCGAACTGCGCCGCGCCTCGGACATCCGATTCTCCGGGAGCGGGCTGCCCCCGGGCGCGGAAACGGCGGTGAGACCGAGCGCCTTCAGCGCCTATCTGAATCTCCGCACCGGTTTCGACTACGTCGAGCAGAGCGCCAGCGGCCTGAACGAAGGGCGGCAACCTTTTCGGGGCGATCTGGAGAGCGCGGTCAACCTGTACAACTGGGTGGTCGAAGGCAGTGCTTCCTACACCGAAGGCGCCGATACACCGTGGCGCCGCAATGACATGCGCCTGGTGTATGACGACCCGCCGCACATGATTCGCTATTCCCTGGGCGACCTGTCCTATCCGGTCACGGGCTTTCAAAGCTTTCAGCCGCTGCTGGGACTGACGGTGGCGCGCAATTTTTCACTGCAGCCCTACCGCATCACCCAACCGCTGGGCCAGACCTCCTTCTTTTTAAAAGGTCCGTCCAAGGTGGAGGTGCTGGTCAATGGCCTGCCGGTGCAGACGCTGCAGTTGCCAGCCGGCCCGCAAAACCTGCGTGATTTTCGATTCGCCAGCGGCGCCAATGACGTGACCCTGCGCATCACCGACGACGTGGGGCGCATCGAAATCCTCCAGCTCTCGTTCTTCTTCGACTACTCGTTATTGGCTCAAGGCGAGCAGGAGTTCGCCTACAGCATCGGCGTGCCCTCGCTGCTGGCGGCCGGCGGACGGGAGTATGAGGCGCGCTTTCCCGGCTTCTCCGCTTTCCATCGCATTGGGTTGACGGACCGATTGACGGCCGGGCTGAACCTGCAAGGCGACGGCGAGCAGCAAACGTTCGGGGCGAATGCAGTTTGGGCCACGCGCGTCGGCAACTTTCAACCGGACGCGGCGTTGAGCCGCGTGAAGGGTGCTGGTTGGGATTACGGCGTGCGGCTGGGATATCGCTATTCCGAGCCGACCGCCATCGGGCGAGGGACTTTGGCCCTGGCGGCGCAGTACCGTGGCGAACACTTTGCCTCGCTCGGAAACCCGAGCCCGAACAATTCGGCGGCGTGGGATTTTTCCGCCAACTACAGCCACGCGCTGCCCTGGGGGATGTACGGCGGAGTGGGCGGCACCTACGAGATTTCGCGCGGCGACCAGCGTGATTCCAGCGGGATGAATCTCTCGCTGGGAAGACGATTCGGCCGGGGTGCGTCTTTGGATCTGACTTTGGACCGGCGCAAACTCAGCACCGGCCAGATCGAACACCGCGCCTTTGTGAGCTTGACGTTTTCATTCCCCAAACACCGGCAGACCGCCCGCTTCAGCCACGACACCTTCACGGAAACCAGCCGGGCCGACTGGCAATACCACGCGTTGAATCCCGTCGGCGGA
>CAZNOE010000014.1:0-24716 GCA_964574525.1 uncultured Bifidobacteriaceae bacterium | reverse complement strand
GTCAGCGGCGGCGTGCTGGTGCTCAACAGTGCCAACGCCCTGCCGGGCGGCATTGGAACTGCCGACGGCACGAGCGCCTTGACCTTCAACGGCGGCATCGTGGGGCTGGGCGCGGGCAACTTCACCCGCAGCCTGGCGGCGGCGGGCGTAACCAACGGCGTCAACTTCACCGGCAACGGCGGCTGGGCGGCCTACGGGGCGGATCGGTTGGTAAATCTTGGCGGCGCCTCGGCGCCAATCGTCTGGGCCACCGCCAACACGGGCTTGAACGCCAGGCAACTCATTTTCGGGAACATGATCTCGAACACATTTTTCATTACCATCTCGCCAGCCTCCACCCCGAGCACTCACAAGGTGACCTTCCAGAACCCGCTGGACCTGGGCACAGCCGTGCGCAGCGTCCGGGTGGAGAAAGGCCTGGCCGCCGTGGATGCTGAATTGAGCGGCGTGCTTTCCGGTGGCACCGGTTGCGGCCTGACCATGCTCAACCCCGGGCAGTTTCTCGGGGCCGGCACCCTGGCGCTCACTGCGATCAACACCTACGACGGGCCGACGGCGGTCCAAAACGGTGTGCTAGTCATCAGTTCCATTGCCAACGTCAACGGCGGCAGTAGTTCCTTGGGCGCGCCGACCACCGAATCCGCCGGCACCATCGCCCTTGGCAACCTCGACCGCACGGGGACGCTTCAGTACATCGGCAGCGGCCACAGCAGCGACCGCGTGATCAACCTCGCAGGAACCACCGGCGGGGCCACCCTCGACGCCTCTGGCACCGGCGCCTTGGTGCTGACGTCGGCCATGACGGCGACCAACACGGGCAGCAAGATACTGAGTTTGATCGGCAACAGCACCGCCGGCAACACCATCGGCGGCGACATCGTGGACAACGGCGGCGCCAACAAGACCTCGCTCACCAAGGCCGGCACCGGCACGTGGGTTCTCTCCGGCAACACCACCTACACCGGCAACACCGTCGTCAGCGGCGGCACGCTGCTGGTCAACGGCTCACTGGCCGCCGACAGCGCGGTGACGGTCAACTCTGGCGGCACCCTGGGCGGCTCGGGCACGATCAACGGCACGGTGGCGGTGAACGCCGGCGGCACCATTCTCCTGGCTGCCAGCGGGGCCACGCTCACCCTGGCCAACGCCACGGCGCCCGGCCTACCGAGAATGACCCGCGCCCCCGCGCCGGCAACTATGGCCTCGGCGCCTGGCCTTGGGATTCGCCCAAGAAATCCACGGAGAACAGTTCCTACATGGTCATGGTGGCCGACGTCATCGAGAAAGGTACCGCCAACCCGAACGTGACCTCGTCGCCCCACGGCCGCGGCGGCCCCGTGCAAAGCGCGGTTGGCACGCTGCCCGAACCGGAAGCGATCGGGTCCAAGGGTGGCAACGTCGGCCTGGTGGATGGCTCGGCCGCCTGGCGCAACCAACGCGTGATGCACGCGCGCTACGTTTACTGGTCACCGGGTCCGGGCCTCAACATCATCGGGCATTGGTAGCGCCGTGATCACACCAACAGAAAGCGAATGAACATGACCGTGAGACCGCAGACATTTTTCACCCTCGGCGTCCTGCCACTGGCGGCCGCGCTCGTAGGGGCAGCGGGCGACTGGTCGGCGCAGGCCGGCGGCCAGATTCAGAAAGGCGAAATGGCCGGCTACCTCCTCGTCCCCAACGAGAAAGTTCCCGAAACCTACGATGCCGGCTTCTCCATGTATGTCGCCGCCTGGCCGTTGTTAGACCAATATCCGGGGCAACGTTTTCAAACCGGCCTGTTCGGCACGTGGATGTTTGCCCGGAATGAACCTCCCCCGCCGATCAAACTCTATTCCGACATCGAGGGTGGCTTGGGCTGGTGGCGGGACACGGAGTATGCCACGGAGACGCCGAAGTTCATCATGGGCGGGGTGGCGCCGAATTTCAGCGAGTGGGCCAACGGCCCCGGGGCGGGCAAGGGCAGAGACTGGGATCAACCCAAAGGCAAGTACGGCGTCGCGCAACTCAGCCCCTGGCTGCTGTGGCCGCCCGATGGCTTGAATCTCAAGCAGGGCACCTGCGGCGAGCTGTTCGGCTATGGTTACCTGCCACTTCCGCTCACCCCAGCCAAGACCACCACCGCCGGCAAGGACGTTCCGACCGGGGACCAATCCTGGACGCTGTTCCTCAACACGCGGAATTTCAAAGGCCCGGTGGCGTTTTTCACCCCCTATTTCTGGTCCGGCGGTGCGGTCGCGGAGCCGCGTTTCAGTGGAATGCTGCTGGATAGCCGCCCCTCCGATCCCAACCGGGCCTTGCAGATGGAGACCCAGCATGTCCCCAGCATTCAGGCCGTTGACGCCAAGGGTGAGACTTACGCCCGCATCGCTCCGACCTTCTTTCCCTGTGGGACAAACGGCGAATCACGGCTTGTGCATCACATCACCTCCTACAACAAGCAGGCGCTCTGGGATGCGGTGAAGACCTGGTTCGGCGGCGGTGCCGAGGCCAGCGGCGCAATCCTTCCTGAAGGTGCCATCCGGCATCAGTTCACCGGCAAAGGCGGGGCCACTTGGAGAATTTATCCGGACGGTACTCCCAAGGAAGAGAAAGCGCCCCTGGCGTGGAATTCCTTCGCGACGCCGATGGCGGCGGATCCGAACACCTTCGGTTATCGCTGGGATCTCAACGTCGTGAAGGAGACCGATTCCAAGAATGGTCCGCTCGTGAAGCTTCCCGAGTATTTCCGTCTGGTGAAGAGCGGTGCGAAACCACAATGGGTTCCGGTGCGGGCGGAAGAGGTCCCGGTGGAAACGGGTTTGGTCGAGGCGCGCTTCGACCGGCCCCGCGGAAGGCGCCCCAAAACCTATGCCGCGCCCGAGGATGCGGCGAGTTGCTGGAAAAAGCCCGGCCCCAAAGCCGGACCGTTTCAGGCGCAGCCGGGGGACGGCAGCGTGGTCACTTACTACTGGTATCGCTTCGCCGACCAGCCGGCCTTGCTGAACGCCGACTTGACGGACCAAGAGCGGGAGGCCATGCAGGCGCGCGTGGAAAAACTCCACCGGAGTTGGAAAAAGGACCGCGACTACCTGGCCCCGCCCGCGTTTGGCAAACTGGCGGAACTTGACCCGGCCTTGATCGTCACGCCGCCGCCAGGCTTGGAGGCGGGCTATGTCCCCATCGTCACCCGGCAAGCACCGAAAGAATGAATCAGCCGAAGCCGATCTGGACTATGAAACACACACTTCCACTCATTCCCGTATTCCTTCTGGCCGCGTTGCCCGCAGTTCCCTGTGCCACTGCGGCCACGAAGCCGCTGAAAGTTTTCATCCTCGCCGGGCAATCCAACATGCAGGGCCATGCCAAGGTCAGCACCTTCGAGCACATCGGCCTGGACCCGGCCACGCAGCCGATGCTGGCGGAAATGCAGAACGCCGACGGCTCGCCGAAGGTCTGCGAGCGAGTGTGGATTTCCTCCATCGGCTGCGCGGACGCGGAGCAGACGGGGAAGCTGACCGCGGGCTTTGGCGCGGCGAACAACGGGCCGAAAATCGGACCGGAGTTCACGTTCGGCCTCTAC
The DNA here is from genome assembly GCA_964574525.1 of uncultured Bifidobacteriaceae bacterium. GTDB lineage: Bacteria > Verrucomicrobiota > Verrucomicrobiia > Limisphaerales > JADLHS01 > WYBW01. The sequence continues at coordinate 21,154 of CAZNOE010000014.1, read as the reverse complement.
ATGCAGAAGTTCACGGACGCGCCGATCTTGCTCATCAAGACCTCGTGGGGCGGCAAAAGCCTGAACACGGATTTCCGTTCGCCGAGCGCCGGGCCGTATGTGTTCAGTGAAGCGCAGCTCGCGGATTTCCAAAAGAAGGGCAAGGACCTGGCGGCGATGAAAGCGGAGAAGGCGTCGGCGACCGGCGTGAACTACCGGCTCATGATCGAGCATGTGAAAAAGGTGCTCGGCGACCTCACGCGCGTGGTGCCCGGCTACGACGCGGCGCGGGGCTACGAGCTGGCGGGCTTTGCGTGGTTCCAAGGCTGGAACGACCTCGTGGATTCCGGCACGTATCCGAATCGCGACAAGCCCGGCGGCTACGATGCCTACAGCGTGGCGATGGCGCATTTCATCCGCGACGTGCGGAAAGATTTGAGCGCGCCGAAGCTGCCGTTCGTCATCGGCGTGCTCGGCGTGGGCGGGCCGACGGCGGAGTATGGTCCCGATGCGCAGCGATACAAAGCCACGCACCAGAACTTCCGCGATGCGATGGCGGCCCCGGCGCAGTTGCCGGAGTTCAAAGGCAACGTCGCGGCGGTGTTGGGGGAAAAGTATTGGGACCGCGAGCTAACCGCCGCGAAGGCGAAGGAGAATGAAATCAAACAGCGCGCGAAGAAACTCGCGACCGAGGACAAATTGAATCCCGCCGGGGAAAAAGCAGCGCTGGACAAATTGCGCGCCGAGGGCCTCACCGACCGCGAGCGGCAGGTGCTGGAGAAAGGCATCTCCAACGCGGAGTTCCACTATCTCGGCTCGGCGAAGATTCTCGGCGGCGTCGGCAAGGGCTTGGCCGAGGCGATGGCCGAACTCAAACGACTCAAGCCGGCGAAGTGATGAGAACCTCGCTCCTCTCGCTCGCTTCGCTGCGCTGAAAAAACCGGACTGAACCAAATATGCACCAGTCAACGATCATCGCCATTCTCTCGCTGGCCCTGCTTGACGCGTCCGCCGCCGATGGCAAGCCCAACATCCTCTTCGTGTTTTCCGACGACCACGCGCAACACGCCATCTCCGCGTATGGCTCGAAGGTGAACAAAACCCCGAACATTGACCGGCTCGCGGAGGGCGGTGTGCGGTTCCTGAATTCCTTTTGCGTGAATTCCATTTGCACGCCCAGTCGCGCCACGCTGCTCACCGGCCAGTATTCGCATCTCAACGGCGTGCCCGTGTTCAATCGTTTGGACGGCGCGCGCGACAACGTAGCCAAGCGTCTCCAAGCTGGCGGTTATCACACCGGCATCATCGGCAAATGGCACCTCGGCTCCGATCCCACAGGCTTTGACCGTTGGATTGTTCTTCCCGGGCAGGGCGTGTATTGGAATCCCACGTTCCTCGTCCCCGGCCACAAGCTCACCATCCAAGGCCACTGCACGGACATCACCACCGACCTCGGCATCGAATTCCTCAAGACCCGTCCCAAGGACAGGCCGTTCTTTCTTATGCTCCATCAGAAGGCGCCCCATCGCACTTGGGACCCAGATGAGCGAAACAAGGCGCTCTTCAAGGACAAGGTCATCCCCGAGCCGGATACGCTTTGGGACGACTACCGCACCCGTCCGACCGCGCTGCCGGCAAACGAGCAGACGGTCGCCAGGGACCTTACCCGCCACGACCTCAAGCTTCCACCTCCCGCCGACCTCAAAGGTCCCGCGCTCGCACGATGGCTCAACTTCAAGCCGACGGAAGTGGAGGTCACAAAGCCCGACGGCACGAAGAAGACCGTCACCGGCAAGGAACTCATCCAGTGGAAATACCAGCGCTACATGCAGGATTACCTCGCCTGCGTCCAAGGTGTGGATGACGGCGTCGGCAAAGTCCTCGACTACCTTGATCAGACCGGCCTCGCCAAGAACACCATCGTCTTCTACTCCGCGGACAACGGCTGGTATCTGGGCGACCTCGGCCTCTACGACAAACGGTTCATGTATGAGCCTGGTTTGCGTGTTCCGCTGCTGGTCCGTGGCCCCGGGATCAAGACTGGCGCCGCACCCGCGCAGTTCGTCGCCAACATTGACCTCGCTCCGACTTTTCTTGATCTGGCCGGCTTGCGCATTCCTGATTCGATGCAAGGCCGCTCGCTTGTCCCGCTGCTGCGGGGCGGGGCGCCGGCCGATTGGCGCACTTCGATTTACTACCGGTATTACCACGACCCCGGTCACCACAACACCGCCGCGCACCTCGGCGTCCGCACGGCCACGCACAAGCTCATCTATTACTGGAAGAAAGACGCCTACGAGATGTTCGATCTCACCACGGACCCTACCGAACAGCACAACCTGCTCTATGACGAAACGAACCAGCCGGCTGTTGCCGCGAAGTTTGCCGAACTGAAAGCGGACATCGCTCGTCTGCAAAAGGAGTGCAAGGATGACGGCCAATATGCCAATCCTTCCGACTGGCCTGCCGGCAGTGCTGACGGCCCCTTCGATCAGTATCAGCCCACTGGCATAAAGACCGTCGCCGAAGCCATCGCCGCCTCGGTTTCCAGATAAATCACCCGTCACCAAGTGAAACCATTCATCGCCGACATTGCAGTCTTCGTTGCGCTCGTCTCATGGTCGAGCGCAGTGAAACAACCCCATGTTAACTATTCTGTTCAAACTTAATCTCCGCGTCGCCATTCTCTCACTGGTCCTGCTTGACGCGTCCGCCGCCGCCGATGGCAAGCCCAATGTCCTCTTCATCCTCGCCGACGATCTCGGCTATTCCGACCTTGGCTGTTACGGCTCGGAAATCGCCACGCCGAATCTTGACCGGCTGGCGGCCAACGGACTGCGCTTCACGCAATTCTACAACGCCGCGCGCTGCTGGCCCTCGCGCGGCGCTCTACTCACCGGCTACCACGCGCAACAGATTCATCGCGACGCCCTGCCCGATTTGCCCGGCGGCACGCGCGGCGTGCGGCAGCCATGGGCCCGATTGCTGCCAGACTTCCTCAAGCCTGCCGGCTACCGCTGCTATCACAGCGGCAAGTGGCACATTGACGGCCGGGTGCTCGATGGCGGATTTGACCGGTCGCTCAACATGAACAACCAGGGGAACTATTTCAGCGCCGCGGGCAATACGATTGATGACAAGCCCGTGACCCCGCGGGCCGACGAGAACGATTACTACGCGACCATCGCCATCGCGGACCATACCATCGAGTGTCTGAAGGATCATGCGGCCAATCATCCGGATCAGCCGTTCTTTCACTACGTCGCCTTCATCGCGCCCCACTTCCCGCTCCACGCGCTGCCTCAGGACATCGCCAGGTATCGCGACAAATACCTCGCCGGCTGGGAAGCGATGCGCGAGGCGCGGTTCGGCCGGCAGAAGGAAATGGGCCTCACCCGCACGACCCTCTCCGCGCTGGAGCGCGACGTCGGCCCGCCCTACGCCTTCCCGGAGGCGATCAAGAAACTCGGCCCCGGTGAGGTGAACCGCCCCCTGCCGTGGAGCGAACTCACGGAGGAGCAGCGCCGCTTCCAGGCGACGAAAATGGCGATCCACGCCGCCATGGTGGACCGCATGGACCAGGAGATCGGGCGCATCATCGCGCAGCTCAAGGCGATGAAAGCCTACGAGAACACGATCATTCTCTTTGCCTCCGACAATGGCGCCAGCGCCGAGATAATGGTGCGCGACGGCGGGCATGATCCCGACGCGCCGCCTGGCAGCTCGAAGAGCTACCTCTGCCTCGGCCCCGGCTTTTCCGGCGCCGGCAACACTCCTTTTCGCCGGCACAAGACCTGGGTCCACGAAGGCGGCATCAGCACGCCGCTCATCGCGCACTGGCCCGCGGGCATCAGCGCCAGAGGCGAATTGCGCCACACGCCCGGGCATTTCATTGACATCGTGCCGACCGTACTCGATCTGGCCGGCGTCCAGAAACCGAAGGAATGGAAGGGCGAACCGATCCCCGCAACGCCCGGCCGGAGCCTGGTTCCCGCTTTTGCCACGGATGCGCTCGTTCAGCACGAGAGCCTCTGGTGGCTGCACGAGGGCAATCGCGCCGCGCGCGTCGGCGACTGGAAGCTGGTCGCGGCCAAGGGCGATCCCTGGGAGCTTTACGACCTGAGGACCGACCGCGCCGAGCAGGTCAACCAAGCCGCGAAGCTGCCGGACAAGGTGAAGGAGTTGGAGCGGGTCTGGCAGGCGCAGACCGACAGCTACACGGAACTGGCCCGCAAGAACCTCCCCAAATAACCAACCAAGCAACGTAGAAAACATTATGCACAAGCAATCATTTTTCGCCGTGGTATCGCTGCTGGCGGCGATGGCGACTTCAATCTCCAACGCAACGGCGGCGGAGAAATTCGATACGGATCCGAAACACCAATTGCCGCGGCCCGATGATAAATCGCCCGACACCAGCAAGCCCGTCAAGGTGTTCATCTTGATGGGCCAGTCCAACATGGTCGGGATGGGCGAGCTTGGCCAGGAGACGAACAATGGAACGCTCGCCTTCCTCACCAAGAAGCAAGGCAGATATCCGTGCTTGAGCGACGACGCCGGCAATTGGACGGTGCGCAAGGATGTTTATTACTACGATGCCCGCACGAAGAAGGGCAGCCCGCTCAGCCCGACTGCGAACAATGGAAAGACGATCGGGCCGGAACTGGGGTTTGGCTACGTCATGGGTCACGTCCTGGATGAACCGGTGCTCGTGCTCAAGTCTTGCATCGGCAATCGCAGCCTGGGTTGGGACCTGCTGCCTCCCGGCAGCGAGCGCTATGAAGCGGAAGTCACCGAGCGCGGTGGCCAAAAGGTCACCAAGGTCTTTGCCGGCTACAAGGACTCGCCGGATTCGTGGGTCAAAGGCACTGAGCCGAAGCCCATTGCCTGGTATGCGGGCAAGCAGTACGACGACGACATGGCCAACGCGAAGGCCGCGCTCGCCGACCTCGCCAAGATTTATCCCGACTACCAAGGGCAGGGCTACGAAATTGCCGGCTTCGTGTGGTGGCAGGGGCACAAGGACCAGAACCCGGTTCACGCCGCCCGCTACGAGCAAAACCTCGCGCGCCTCATTCCGACGCTGCGCAAAGACTACAACGCCCCGAACGCGAAGTTCGTGCTCGCCACGGGCTGCGGGAACCCCGGACGCGAGAGCTTCGGTTTGCAGATTGCGGAAGCGCAGCTCGCCATCGCCGACGCGAAGAAACACCCGGAATTCGCCGGCAACGTGAAGTGCGTGGATTCGCGCGACCTTTGGCGGGGAGTGGACGTTTCCCCGAAAAATCAGGGACACCACTACAACCGCAACGCCGAGACTTACCTGGAAGTCGGCCTGCGACTCGGCTGGGCGATGGCGGAACTCAACCAACGCAAAAACGCAGCGAGCACGCTGCCTGGGCTGGATGGAACGAGCGCCAACCCTCGCGATGGCCATCAACCGCCCGCTGCGCCGAAACCAAAGCCGCAATCCAAAACCGAGTGAAACCCGCCCTCGCCTTAATCTTCTGCTGCCTCGTCGGCTCGATGAGCGATGTCCGCGGCCAGGCAGCGCCGGAAACCACGTCGGTGCATGATGTCGTCGTGTATGGCGATTCTTCCGGGGCGGTGGTCGCCGCGATTGCCGCCAAACGCGAGGGGCGTTCGGTGATCCTCGTCAATCCCACGGGCTTCCCCGGCGGGATGAGTTCGAGCGGGCTGGGCGCGACGGATTTTCTCGGCCAGCGCGGCACGTTTGGCGGGATTGCTTCTGAGTTCTACGATGGCGTGGCCAAAGCCTACGGCACCGATTTCGTCCGCAGTTTCGAGCCGCATGTCGGGAAGCAGGTGTTCGAGCAGATGATCCAGGCTGCGGGCGTGACCGTGATTTACAGCGAAAAGCTGGATCGCACTCCCGGCAAGGGCGTGACGATGGTCGGCAAACGCATCAAGGCCATCACGACGCTCAGCGGAAAAACCTTCCCCGGCAAAATGTTCATTGATGCGACCTACGTCGGCGATCTCCTGGCGGAGGCGGGCGTGACCTACACCGTCGGGCGCGAGCCGGAGCGTCAATACGGCGAGGACCTGGCCGGCGTGCGGCGCGGGGACACCCAGCCCCGTGTTCATTATGGTCAGCGCGACAAGGATCATTTCGTCAAAGCCGTGGACCCCTATGTCAAACCGGGCGATCCGGGCAGCGGCCTGCTGCCGCACATTCACCAAGTCGCCGGCCTCACGAACGGCCAGGGCGACAAAAAGATTCAGGCCTTCAACTACCGCGTCTGCCTCACCACGGATGCGACGAACCGCATCCCCATCGCGAAGCCGCCGGCCTACCGGGAAGATGATCACGAGCTGCTGCTGCGCAACTTCGACGCGGGCGATCCGCGCTTGCCCGCGCTCATCGAGCCGCTCGCGGGCGGGCAGAAGGTGGATTGGAACAACATGCACGCCGTCGGCTCGGACTTGCCCGGCGCCAACTGGGACTATCCCGACGCCAGCTACGAACGCCGCCGCGAAATCGAAAAGGCGCATGAAACCTACCTCCGCGGCTTCCTGTGGACGTTGGCGAACAGCCCGCGCGTGCCGGAGCACATCCGCCAGCGCACGGCGGCCTATGGTTTCCCCAAAGATGAGTTCACCGACAACGGCGGCTGGCCGTGGATGATCTACATCCGCGAGGCGCGGCGCCTGGTGGGCGACTATGTGATGACGCAGCTCGACTGCGCGGGACAACGCGCCGCGCCCGATCCCGTCGCGCTCGGCTCGTTCGGCATGGACTCGCATGTGGTGCAGCATTTTGTCACCGAGATCGGCCACGCCAACAGCGACGGCGTGATCTGGCGCGTGCCGCCCAGGCCGTATGGCATTTCGTATCGCTCCATCATTCCGAAACGCGGCGAATGCGAAAACCTCTTCTCCCCCATCTGCCTCTCCGCCTCGCACGTCGCCCACGGCTCCATCCGCATGGAGCCGGTATTCATGGCCCTGAGTCAAAGCGCCGCCCTCGCCGCCGGCCTCGCCCTCGACCGCAACGTGAGCGTCCAGGACGTGCCCTATCCCGCGCTGCGCGCGAAACTCGAAGCCGCGCAGCAGATCGTCAGGCCGGAGGCGCGGAAAAAATCAGCGGCCCCGAAACAACCACCGGGCGGCCAGCCGTAGCCCTAAATTCGTATTCGTCTCCAGAAACATGAAACTCATCCTCGTTGCCGCTTGCTTCCTGATTTCAGCATTTGCCCGCTGTGCCGAGGCGGATACGAAAACCGTGCGCGTCTTTATTTTCGCCGGTCAGTCGAACATGGTTGGCGCTGACTCGAAGGCGAAGGACATCAAACGCTTTCCACCGTTTGCCGGCTTGGACCTGCCGCAAGACAAGGTCTTGTTCTCTTACAACCTCGGACGTGAGGAGAAGCGGACCTCCGATGGTTGGGTCGCTTTGCAGCCGCTGAACGGCGTCGTCGGGCCGGAACTCAGCTTCGCCAGCCGCGTCTCGCAAGCGATCGAAGCCCCCATCGCGATCATCAAGTGTGCCGCGGGCGGGACGACGTTGGGCGGCGATTGGAATCCCGATGAACCGAGCGGCTTTAAGCTCTACCCGCTGGCGTTGCAGTTGGTGCAATCATCGCTCGCGGAATTGGAGAAAAAGAACATCCCTTACCGCATCGAAGGCTTCATGTGGCATCAGGGCGAGAACGATATGTTCAACAAAGAGTTCAAGCCCGCCTACGGCGCGAACCTCAAAAACTTCCTCGCGAGTTGGCGGCGCGACCTCAAAACACCGACGCTGAAATTTTACATCGGCGAGCTTTGCGCGAAGACGATTTGGGGCATGGACAATCGTGAGAACATGTATGCCATCCGGGCGGGGCAGAAAGCCGTTACCGAATCCGATCCGCTGGCGGAATACATCCCAACCTCGCATGATGCGGTCGAAATCGGCGGCGGGGAGGGTTTGCATTATCACTACGGCACCTTGGGGCAACTGGAGCACGGCGTGAACTACGCGGACGCTTACTTGCGAACGATTGGAAAGCAGCCAGCCTCCGCCCGCCCGCTCGAAGTTTGGCCGTATGCGAAGGGCAGCCCGGTCAAGCTCTTCATCCTCGCCGGACATCGCAACATGGAGGGCGAGCGTGCTTTCACGCAAGAACTCAAAGCACTGAAAGGCCATGAGGCACTGGCGAACGACAACGGCCAGATCGCTTTCAAATACAGCCTCGGCGGCGGCTACAAAACCTCGACCGGCTGGGAGCCTTTGGGCCCCGCCGGTTTCTACGACACCTTCGGTCCCGAACTCAGCTTTGGGAAAACGTTGCAAGGCCAGGTGCCCGGCAATATTGCCATCGCCAAATTCACGCACAGCGGTTCGCAGATGAACGATTGGACCCCCGAGGGAACGAACGCGAAAGACCGGAATCTCTACCCGCAATTCATCGCCTTCATTCAGGAATCCATGAAGGAACTTCAGGCCAAAGGTCATCCGGTGGAACTCGCCGGCATCGTCTATCATGTCGGGGAAAACGACATGTCCTTTGGACCTTACCGGAAAGACGCGGCCAGGTGGTTGCAATCCACGGTTGCCAAAAGTCGCGAGGATTTGGGGCTTCCGGCGCTGAAATGGTTTGTCAGCCAGCAACCGCCCACCGACGAGAAGGGACTCAACCGTTTTGATGTCACCGCAAACCTGGCCGCCATCGCCGCCGCCGACCCGGATTTCATCCACCTCAAAGCTTTCAATCTTCCCCCGCAGGAAGAGAAGCTCGTCATCACCACGGCGGGCATTGTTCAATTGGGGGAGTTGCTTGCCCAGAGTTACCTCGAACACAGGTAACGGAGAGCTTTTCCGGAGTCAGCCGAACATGAAATCACTCGCCTGCCTCATTTTCACGGCGTGGTTCGTGGCGCTCGCCCGTGGCCACGCGGCGGCTGCGCCGCAGGAAAACCGCCGCCCAAACATCGTCCTGATCCTCGCGGACGACCTCGGCTATGGCGACGTCGGTTGCTACAATTCCGAGTCCAAGGTGCCCACGCCGAATCTGGATCGCCTCGCGCGCGCGGGGATGCGCTTCACCGACGCGCACAGTCCGGCCACGGTCTGCACGCCCACGCGCTACAGTTTGGTGACGGGCCAGATGGCGTTTCGCGTTCCGCGTGGCGGCACGGTCTTCACGGGCGTCGGCGGCCCGTCGCTCATTGCACCTGGGCGGCTGACGTTGCCGGCCATGCTCCGCGCCAAAGGCTACGCCACCGCGTGCGTCGGCAAGTGGCACGTCGGCTTGACGTTCTTCGACAAAGACGGCCAACCGATCCGCGACAACGGCGTGGAAGCGGTCCAGCGCGTGGACTTCTCGCGCCGCATCGCAGGCGGGCCGCTGGACCACGGCTTCGACCGCTTCTTCGGCACGGCGTGCTGTCCCACGACGGACTGGCTCTACGCGTTCATCGAAGGCGACCGCGTGCCGGTGCCGCCCGCGGGCAAGCTCAACAAGACACCGCTGCCGAAACACCCTTACGCCAACGACTGCCGGGCTGGCGTCATCGCCACGAATTTTCCGATGGAGGAAATTGATCTCGTCTTCCTCAAGAAGAGCCGCGAGTTTCTCGAATCGCACGTCCGCAGCGCACCGGGCAAACCGTTCTTTCTCTACCACGCGGCGCAGGCGGTTCATCTGCCGTCGTTCCCCGCGGATCAGTTCAAGGGCAAGACCCAGGCCGGCCCGCATGGCGATTTCATCCTTGAACTCGATTACGTCGTCGGGGAACTCCTGGCCACGCTCGAGAAACTTGGCGTGGCCGACAACACGCTGGTCATCTTCACGAGCGACAACGGCCCCGAAACCACCAGCGTCATCCACATGCGCGCCGACCACGGCCACGACGGCGCGCGGCCCTGGCGCGGCATGAAGCGCGACCAATGGGAGGGCGGTCATCGCGTGCCCTTCCTCGTCCGCTGGCCCGGTCAGGTGAAGCCCGGCACGACCAGCGCGCAACTCACCAGCCTGACCGACGTGATGGCTACCGTCGCCGCCATCATCGGCACCGACCTGCCCAAGGATGCCGCCGAGGACAGCTTGAACCTGCTGCCCGCACTTCTCGGCCAGGACCGCGGCCCCATCCGGCCCTACCTGCTCCAGCAGGCATTCGGCGGGTCGCGCTATCTCTCTATCCGTCGTGGCAACTGGAAATACCTCGACCACGCCGGCTCCGGCGGCAACAACTACGACAGCAGTCGCGAACTCAAGCCGTTCCTCCTCCCCGACACCGCGCCCGGCGCGCCGGGCCAGCTCTACAACCTCGAAGCCGACCCCGGCGAGACGAGAAACCTCTACTTCGATCAACCGCAAATCGTGAAGGAATTGAAAACCTTGCTCGATCAATCAAAAGCGTCCGGCCGGAGCCGACCAGGGCCATGGACAAAGTCGCCGGGCGGGCATCGCGCCGGGTGGCGAGGGCGTAGCGCAGACTTCCAAGTCTGCTGTATCGCGGGTTTCCAAACCCGCAGATCGCACGACCTCGCACGCCCTGCCGATTTGGAAATCGGCGATACAGCAGGTTTGGAAACCTGCGCTACGACTTTATCAACAGCTCTGCGAAGCCGGCCTGAACGCCCAGCCAGCAATCTATGAAAATGATCCTGCTATTGAGTCTCGTGCTTGGCTCGCTCGCCGTCGCCGCGCCGTTGCCCGCCGCCGAACGCAAGCCCAACTTCCTGTTCATCTACACCGACGATCAGCGCTGGGACGCGATGGGCGTTGTCCAGCGCGAGCAGGGTGAGCGCGCGCGCTTCCCGTGGTTCAAGTCGCCCAGCATGGACCGCCTCGCCGCCGGAGGCGTGCGCTTCCGCAACGCCTTCGTCACCTTGTCGCTCTGCGCGCCGAGCCGCGCCGCGTTCCTCACCGGCCGCTACAACCACCTCAACGGCGTCATCAACAATCACACGGAGTTCCCCACCAACTCCGTCACGCACGCCACGCTGCTCCGCGCCGCCGGTTACCAGACCGCCTACATCGGCAAGTGGCACATGGGCAATCAGCGCGGCCAGCGTCCCGGCTTTGATTACTCCGCGAGCTTCATCGGCCACGGCCGCTACCACGACTGCCCGTTCGAAATCAACGGCGTGTCCACGCCCACCAAAGGCTGGATTGACGACGTCAGCACGACCTTCGCGATCGAGTGGATGAAGCAGAATCGCGACCGGCGGTTCTCGCTGACCCTCGGTTTCAAAAGCCCGCACAGTCCGCGCGGAGGGATCAATCTCCCCGAACGCTTGCGCAACCTCTACGCCGGCGAGACGAGCCGTCCGGTGCCGAACACCGATGCGCGGGCCATCTTTCACGGGCCGCCCCCGGAAGGCGGCAATCAGCCCCATCCCCTCGCCGCCAACTCCGTGCATCTCGACTACCTTCGCCACATCACCGGCGCCGACGAGAACCTCGGCAAGTTGCTCGACGCGCTCGACGAACTCGGCCTCGCCGAAGACACGGTGGTCGTTTACTCCAGCGACAACGGCTACTACCTCGGCGAGCACGGCCTCGGCGACAAACGCTCCATCTACGAGGAATCGCTCCGCATCCCGATGCTCGTGCGCTACCCGCGCCTCTTCGGCAAGGGCGAGGTCGTGGACGAGATGGTTCTCAACATTGATCTCGCCCCGACCTTCCTCGATCTGGCTGGCGTCCCGGTGCCGCGCGCGATGCAGGGCGTGAGTTGGAAAGGACTCGCCGCCGGCCAGAAGCCCGCGAATTGGCGGCAGTCCTTCCTGGCCGAATACTTTTACGAGAACGGCGGCGGGGACACGCCCACCCTGGTGGGCGTCCGCACGGCCAGCGCGAAGCTGGTCAAATACCCCGGCCACGCCGAATGGACCGAAGTCTTCGATCTCGCCGTGGATCCCTACGAGTTGAAAAACCTCGCCGCCGATCCCGCCGCAATGGCGAAGCTCAGCGCCGAGTTCGACGCTCAAGTGAAAGCCGTGAACTACACCGAGCCTCCAAACGCGGACAAACCCCGCCCATCTGCCGACAAGGCGAAGAAATAGGCCCTCGCTGCGAAATTATGAACAGTCAACACTCTCGAGGATTTCGATTCAGGGAATCATGAAGAAACCCAGCCTTGTCCTGCTTGTCCTTAGTCTGCTCGCCGTCGTTCAATCCGCGCTGGCGGGTGATCCCGGAACAACCCGGGGGATCATTGATATCGGCAAAGCGGAGCGACCGGCGGATGCAGTCACGCTGGTCGGGCCGGACGGCTACACCCTCGTCCCTGAGGGCGCGGCCCCCACCAAGTGGGTCTTCGCGGACGGGATTCTAACCGCCTCGCCGGCCTGGGACAGCGTCCTCACCAAGGAAACCTACCAGGACTTCCGCATGCACGTGGAGTTCAACGTCAACGAGGTGAAGGACCCCAAGGGTCCCGAGGCGGACGGCAACTCCGGCATCTACATCCAGAATCGCTACGAGATCCAGATTCTCAACTCATTCGGCGTGGCGGCGGCGGACTACAAACCCAGTTACTGCGGGAGCATTTACCGGCGGAAGAAACCGGATCGGCTCGTCTGCAAGAAGGCGGGAGAGTGGCAGACCTTCGACATCGTCTTCCGGGCGGCCCGCTTCGACGGCGAGAAGAAGACCGAGAACGCCCGCATCACCGTTTATCAGAACGGTGCATTGATCCACGACGACTATTCCATCCCCGGCAAGACCGGGGCCGGGGAGAAGGAAGGACCGGAGCCCCGGCCCATCAAGTTGCAGGGCCACCACAACCCGGTGCGCTTCCGCAACGTGTGGATCCAGAAGCTGTCCCTCGACGCCAAAGAGGTGAAACCAGCAGCCAAACAATGAGACAAGGAAAAACCTTGATGAACAACACCCGGATGCTCTCGTTATCGGTTCAGTTCAACGCTGTATCTCTTCTCGTCCTCATCGCCGCGTTGTTGTTTCCACCCGCCGCGATCCACGCGGCACCGCGACTCAACATCCTGTTCTTCACCGCCGACGACATGAATTTCGATTCCAGCGGCGTCTGCGGCGGGCCGATCAAGGACCTGACGCCGCACGTGGACCGGCTCGCCGCGGAGGGCCTCCGGTTTCACTACGCCTATTCGACAGTGGCCGTCTGCCAGCCGGTGCGCCAGATCATGCAGACCGGGCTTTACCCGCATCGCAACGGCGCGATGGGCTTCTTCCCGGTGAAGCCCGAAGTGCGCACCCTCAACCAGCAACTGCACGCCGCCGGTTACCTGATCTCAATGTTCGGCAAGAACAGTCACCACCAACCGGCGGAAAAATTTTGCGTGGATGTCGCGGAGGACAAGATCAGCCGGCACCCGTCGCAACTGGCGGCCGCCACCCGGAAGTTTCTGCGGATGGCCCGCGAACAAAACCGCCCGTTTTTCCACAATGTCAACTGCTACGACCCACACCGCCCGTTCATCGGCATCAACGGCCCCGGCGACCTCGCCGGAGGGGAGCCGCCCAGTCGTTGGATCAAGCCGGACGAAATCACCGCCGTGCCGGGCTTCCTCGAGAACCTGCCGGAAATCCGCCGGGAACTGGCCGGCTACTACACCAACGTGCGGCGACTCGACGATGCCCTGGGCGCGGTGCTCGCGGTGCTCAAGGAAGAAGGTTGCGCCGACAACACGCTCGTCATGTTGTACGCCGGCGACCACGGGATGTCGTTCCCCTTCGCGAAATCGAACGACTACGAGAATAGCTCGCGCGGCGCGTTGATCATCCGCTGGCCCGGCGTGACCCAGCCTGGCAGCGTGGACCGCGACCATCTCGTCTCGACGCTCGACTTCGCGCCCACGCTGTTGGCAGCCGCCGGCCTGCCACCGCTCCCCGGCATTGACGGCCGCTCGTTCCTGCCGGCGGTGAAGCGCGAAACGATGACCGGTTGGGACCGCGTCTTCACCTGTTACAACGCCGCCTTCGGCAATCGTTGGCTGCCGATGCGCTGCGTCCGCACCAAGGATCGGGCCTACATCTGGAATGCGTGGAGTGACGGCAAACGCGAATACCACACCGAAAACATGGCCGGCCTGACCTGGAAAGCCATGCTCGCCGCCGCCGCGACCAACCCGGACGTCAAGGCCCGCACCGACTTCTACCTCCACCGCGTCCCCGAGGAGTTCTACGACCTGACCCACGATCGCTACGAGCGCACGAACCGCATCGGCGACCCGTCGCGCCAGGCCGAAATCGAGGCGATGCGTAAGGAGCTCCTCGCCCTCATGCGCCGCACCGGTGACCCGTTCACCGAAGCCTTCGCCCACCGCGACCGGAAGGACCTGGTTCCCGCGGTCCTGGAGAAGCTGAATGAAGAGTATGGCCGGAAGCCAGAACGCAAACAGAACAAGGGTGAGCAATGACCACACGACTCCCGGCACTGCAATCCATCAGAATCCTCCCGCCGCGCGAGGATTTGCCAGGAGCGCGGACAGCTTGTCCGCGAGTTGCTTGCGGTCGGTCGGGACCCGCGGACAAGCTGTCCGCGCTCCTTTGGTTGCGGCTCCGCCGCGCTGCGGCAAACCCCGCTCTCCAGCAACCAAAACGAAGCGCTGGAATTTCTCCGAGCGGCCTTTCAACCAAAACCTGCAACCATCAATGTTTATGAAACCAAACTGGCAGTTCCAGTTCCATCCTTCAGCGACGGTGTTGTTTGTCTGTCTTGTCGGCGCGGGCGGCCACTTGCGTGGCCAGACGCCGACCGGGAGCAAGGCAGCCGCCGACGCCCGGATTGACGCCGTCTTTCTTGCGCAGACTCACGTGATGAAACCGGACCAGCCTTACTTCAAGTTGACCGGCAATCGCGCGGCCTTGCTCAAGGCCCAGGTCGTCTCGCCGAGCGGCGCGCCCGCGCCGGAGGTGATCGCCACCATCACGAGTGGCGGGGAGTCCGAAACACTGAAGCTCAAAGGCCCGGGCACGTTGCCCAAGTCGCTGCCCTCCGAGCCGGGCGTGGTGCAACATCGCCTGGAGGACAGTTTCACGGCGATGATTCCAGCCCGGTTGGTCCGCCAAGGGTTGGTTGTCGAAGTTCGCGCGGGAGCAAGCGTGGTTCGGCACGCGATCAATGTCGGCGCGCCGACCCTGGTGCAGATGAAAATGTTCGACGTGCATTACTTCGGTCGCGGCGACGAGGATTATCCGACGAACTTTTTCCAGGAGTTGGCGGCCAAGTGGCCCGTGACCGGATTGGAGATCGAGCGCGTGCGCAAAATCAATTTCCCCGAACTGGTCATTCCGGCGCGCGCCAAGCTGCCTGCGGCGCGCGTGACTTCGCCGGAGGAGTATTTGAAGAAGACCGGCGAGAAGTTCGACGGCGAACAGGCCGCCGCGTTGCAGTGGGTCTGGGCCTTGTCGCGGGCGGGCGGCAATCGCGACGTCGCCATGTGTTATATCAACATCCTGGGCGTCTCGGCCGGCGGACAGGCGGGCGGCTTCAACGGCGTCGGCACCATCCGGCTGGGCGTCATGCACCACGAACTCGGTCACGCGTTGGGGCTGCCGCATATTGGCGAGGAAAAGAACTATCCGTATCGCGGCGAAATGTTCGGGATCAAGCCGCCCACGGTCTTCAATGAAGTTCACGTCGGCCCGACCTGGGCGTTCGACCTGCCCTCGCAGAAGTTCCTGCCGCCGACGGTTCAAGCCGGCAAGGGGCGCTGGCTGACCGGCACCTACAAAGCCGACCCGATGCAAGGCGGCGGCGATGGGGATCAGGAAGCGCAGTTCCGCTTGCGGCATTTCTCGGATTACAACGTCCACCGGATGCAAAACTTCCTGGAACGCCGGGTCGCCATTCTCCGCCACGGCCAATACTACAAATGGGATGACGCGACCGGCGATTACACGCG
Organism: uncultured Bifidobacteriaceae bacterium; assembly: GCA_964574525.1. GTDB lineage: Bacteria > Verrucomicrobiota > Verrucomicrobiia > Limisphaerales > JADLHS01 > WYBW01. The sequence goes on along the minus strand of CAZNOE010000014.1, from coordinate 5,334 downwards.
CAAGGTTGAAAACGACGGCGTGACTTATCCCATCGCCGAGGACGTGCCCGTCATCAGCGTCATGGCGGCGATGACGCTGGCCGATCCCGATGTGAACATGGTTTACCCGCCCATCGGCCCTTACCGGGGAAACTTGATCCGGACCTTTGACCCGCGCCAGCCAGCCGACCGCGAAGCCGCGCACAAAACATTTTCCCCCAAGGCAGGGTCCGACTTCACCCTGAAAATCAGCCAGGGTGGAAAGGAGCATTTCTACCTGCTCCCGGCCAGCGCAGCGGAGGATAACGACCCCAAAGCACTGCGCAGTCTGGCCACGTCCGCCGTGAACCTGCGGGCGGACGATGGTCGTGTCACGGCGGTTGAACTGCTTCACACACCCGGGGCGGACCACGCCGGGATGCCGGAGAATCCCAAAGTGCTCGCTCGTTGGCCCAGATGATAAATGCGCTAACGATTACGCCGTGAAGCAATGCAACGAACGAAACAGTCCACGATGATGATTCCGAAGGCGTCACCTAACCCGCTCGTGCGGACAATGGTCGCGCTTGCCACCCTGCCGCTGCTTTCGTGCCCGGGCGACTGGTTCATCGCGCGTATTTTCACACCGGAACGAGATTCTAAACCAAGACAACAAGTCAGGCCATACTATAACCTCCAGCGATGAGAATCACGCGAAACTTCACCATTTGTTTGCGGCCGGGCACGACGGCGCGGAACTGAAAAAACACAACAACGAATAGAGAAATCCAAATGAAACTGAATCCAACTCAACCCCTGCTCGCGGCCTTGGTCACGGGCATGTTGGCGTTGGCGGCTATGCTGCCCGCCCGCGCCGATTATTCCAATGCCGTCATGTCCCTGAACCCGGTCGGCTACTGGCGACTGAATGAAACGGCTTTCCCGGTGCTCGTTTACCCGCCCGGCACGGCGACGAATATCGGCAGCCTCGGGGTCATCGCCAACGGCACTTACTTCCAAGACCCCCTCACGCAGCAACCGGGCGCCCTGACCACCGCTGGGGACGCGAATCCCGCGGTTCTTTTCGACTATCCGGACGAGTACGTGAGCATTCCCTACCACGCAAACTTCAACCCGCCCGGTTCGTTCACGGTCGAGTTTTGGGCCAATGTGACGAACGCCCCTACGGCCACCGTAAGCACCCTCTCACCGCTGTGCAATCTTGGCACCAGTGGCGCCACCACCCGCTTCAATGGCTACGTGTTTTTTTCGGGCAATGGCAATGGCAACTCGCAGTGGACGTTCAGAACCTACGTCGGCACTACGAGATACAACGTTTTGTCCGCCAGTGGCACAGTCGTGCTGAACCAATGGACCCATGTGGTAGGGGTTCATGATGGGAGCGGCCAGGGCACGAATTACCTTTACCTCGACGGCGTCCTGGCCGGTTCGTTGACCCCCGCCCTTTGTACCCCACAAACGTCAACGTGGCCAATGACCGTCGGCAACGGCCCGAATGATGGTGAAGCGCTGACTTTCCCGTTCCCGGGCTTCCTGGATGACCTGGCGATCTACACCAATGCCTTGAGCGCAGCCCAGGTCGCGGCGCATTATGCCGCCGGGACCACTCCGGCTGCCAGCCCGACCTACAAGACTCTGGTACAGACCACCGACGCGGCGGCGGGCTATTGGCGCTTCGATGATCCGTCCCTGCCACCCAGGCCGACCCCCCCGCCGGCAAAAACGGCAACCAACCTCGGCAGCATGGGTTCCCTGGCCGATGGGGTCATGAACTACAGCCCTGGGCTATTGCCCGGAGTGGCCGGGGTGCCATTCACGGGCTTCGAGTCCACGAATAAAGCCTGCTACTTCAACGGGTCGGCGGCGGCGGAGATCAACTGCGGCAACAACCCCGGTTTCGATTTTCCCACCGCAGTGAGTATTGCGGTCTGGGTCAAGTCGGACGGCAACCTGTCCTTCATGGCCGCCTTTAACAAAGGCAACACCCTCTGGCGTCTCCAGCTTCACAGGACCCAAACGAATATGAATTGGACATATCCGGGCGGCGACGTGATTGGCACCGCTTCCGCAGCGGATGGCCAATGGCACCATCTGGTCGCGGTGGCTGGCCCTGCGGGAGGTGCGCTTTATGTGGACGGCAGGCCTGACGGAACCAACGTTAGTCCCTTCAGCGGTGCCACTGACACCAAGCCCGTCTCCATCGGCTCCCCAAACCCAGGCACCAGTGCCCGGTGGAAGGGCACTATCGACGAAGCGGCACTGTTCGACCGCGAGTTGTCCGCGGCGGAGGTGTTGAATCTCTACACGCAGGCCACGGGGCCGGAAGCGAAGATTGTGGCCTTCGGGGCCAACGTCCGCCCGAGCCGTGCCGTCATTGGCGCGGTTGTGAACAACGCGGCCACCATCGCCTGGACCGTGCCATACGGGACGGTTGTGGCGGGCCTCGCGCCCAGCTTCGCGCTGTCCGCCGGGGCAACGTGCAATCAACCAAACGGCGCCATCCCCACCCCGAACTTCGGGGCCGGCCCGGTGGCTTACAAAGTCATCTCGGGAGGTACAGGGACCACCAACGTCTATACCGTGACGGTCACCGTGGCCGCGCCCGCACCCCTCTTCACCATGGCGCTGACCGGATATGGCACCAACGGCACTCTCACGGAGACTTTTAATGCGTACGGCACCCGGTTCCAGACGGAGGGTTGGGACTTGACAGTGAACTGGCTTGGGCTGTTTGACGCCCCGAACGACGATGTAACCGGGACCGTTGGTGATGGTCTGCAGGGGGACCACTTGGTAAGCATCTGGCAAGAGGTCGAAGGGACCCTGGTTGCACGCACGACTGTCCTCACCACAGACGAGTTGGTAGGAAACTTCCGCGGCAACAAGATCACCCCTGTGACCCTGAACGGGTACACGTCATACGTCATTGCCGCCGATTACGGTGGTACGGGGGATCGGTTCCTGTCGGGGGCAAATCTGGCTCAATGGGGAGTCTATAGTGGGATATCCCAGCTCGAAGGTCGTTACGGCGGCGCGGGGGGGGGCTTCATAACATTCAACACATTTAATTCCATCGTTGGCCCCAATTTCGGCTACGATCGGCCGATTCTGGGCTTCGCCCAGAACGGAGATGGCACCTTCACGCTCACCTGGACGAACGCGAGTCTGCTCGAAGCCACCAACGTCATGGGTCCGTGGACGACCAACCTCGCGAACCCTTCGCCGTACATGGTCACGCCTGACAAGGCGGTGAATCAAAAGTACTATCGCCTGCAGTCGCCATAATTAACACACCTCAGGGCGTGTCGCAGTCCGGTAAGGCTGCGACACGTCCCTGACGGTTGCGTCACCCAAATTCCATCACGGCAAACAACCGAGTAATATTGTGAACTCCAGATCTTCCACCCGACTCCTCAGCCGCAGAGCGTTCACGCTCATCGAACTCCTGGTGGTCATCGCCATCATTGCCATCCTGGCGGCGATGCTGCTGCCGGCACTGGCGTCGGCCAAACGAAAGGCGCGCGAGCTGAATTGTCTTAGCAATCTGAAGCAGATCACGCTCAGCGCATTCATGTACATTCAGGACACCGGCAAGCTCATTAGTTATTATCCCTACGACCCGACTTATTTCCGAACCCTCTGGATGGGCAGCCTGATCGAATATCATGCGGCGGTGGACAAGGTGCGTCTCTGCCCGGTGGCGGGGAAAGACAATCCAACCACCGGAGTCGGAACCGCCGACATAGCCTGGTTGTGGGGTTCCACGCCACCGATCCGCGCCAGTTACGGGCTGAACGGATGGTTGTATGACGCGAGCAATGATCCTCATGGGGCACAAAAAAACAAAGACTTTCAATTCGGCACTAAAGAAACCGACATTCAACAGCCCGTGCGGACTCCGGCATTTGCCGATGAAATAGGGGCGGATGGGTGGCCGGCGGCGGACGATCCTCCAGCCAGAAACCTTTACACCGGCAACGCCGACAGCAGCATGGGCCGCTTTACCATCGCGCGGCACGGTATGAATGTGCGGAAGAACGCAACGGCCACCTCCGCCCAGGCGATGCCGGGGGCGATCAACATCGGCTATGCTGACGGCCATGTTGGGCCGGTGAAGCTGCCTAACTTGTATAACCAGTATTGGCACAAGAATTATGTACCGCCCGCAACCATCCCGCCCCCGCAATAAATCTTGCTGCGTGCTGGCTGGCCGTCATGGGCTGGTTGCTCGCAGACAAAGCGGTTGCCTTGGCTAATCGAAGAACCTGGAAAGGACTTATGAAACGACAAAGCCGCGAACGAGCTTTCACACTGATCGAATTGCTGGTTGTCATTGCCATCATTGCCATTCTGGCGGCGATGCTGCTGCCGGCATTGGCACGAGCCAAGGCGAAAGCCAAGGACACGCAGTGCCTGAGCAACGAGAAGCAGATCAGTCTCTCGCTCCTCATGTATCTCAACGACAATGCGGGCAGGATGCTGGGATATCAGAACATCTACACCTGGATTGGGCAGCTGCAGACGAACTATGCGGCTATCAAGGGCGTGCGCTATTGCCCGGCGGCCCCGGAACGAACGCCCTGGGGCGGGCCCAGCGGCAGTGCTTCTCCCAGCCGGGTCGCTCCGGGTGCTTTTGGCACGGCGGATTATCCGTGGTGTTGGATCAACTGGTCGAGCGGAAGCTTCGATGCGCAGGGAAGCTATGGGTATAATGGCTGGTGTTATGCGGATGACACCCAGGGAGGAACCCCCGCCGCCTATTACAGGAAAGAGACGGCCATGGTGTCGGCCTCCAAGACGCCGCTGTTTGCCGATGCGGTCTGGGTGGATGGCTGGCCTAAGCCCTCTGATGTGCCCAATCGCGATTTGTACAGCGGCAGCAATGACGGCGGATTGGGGCGGTTTGCGATTGCCCGGCATGGGGGGAGGCCGGCGAACGGCGCACCGCGGAATGTTCCAGCCAACAGCGTCTTGCCGGGGCGGAACAACGTCGGTTTTGCGGATGGGCATGTGGAATCGGTCAAGTTGAACAATTTGTGGAGGCTTTATTGGAGTCAGACCTGGCCCCGGTGATGTGATGCTGCCAAAGCGGTTGCCTTGGCTGATTGAAGAACCTGGAAAGGATTTATGAAACGACGAAGCCACGAACGAGCTTTCACGCTAATCGAATTGCTGGTTGTCATCGCCATCATTGCCATCCTGGCGGCGATGCTGTTGCCGGCGCTGGCCAGGGCGAAGGAGAAAGCCAAAAGCATCAACTGCCTCAGCAACATGCGGCAGATTGGGCTGGCGTTCAAAATGTACACGGATGACAGCGCCAACAAGTTTGTCCAACTGGCCCGCAGCGGCGCGCCG
>CAZNOE010000013.1:0-25647 GCA_964574525.1 uncultured Bifidobacteriaceae bacterium | reverse complement strand
AAAATAGAACACCTGGCGCCGCAGGAAACCAGGTTCAAATCTGCGAATACGCCGTCGGACGGAGAAAGATGTTGGTGATGTTGGTCAGGATTTCCGGATTGGTGTAGCCCGGAGTCGTGCTCAACTTTTTCCATTCGGGATCGCCGCCGAAAGCCGCCCAGTTCTTGTCGTGCGCGGCCATGTCGTCGAACACGAGCAGGTAGGTCAGGTTCGGCATTTTCGCGCCGATCACGGTTTCGCCAAAGAACACCGGCTTGAGGCCCGCGCGGCGGAAGATTTCAATCTCGCCCACGTTGAACATCTCCACCTTCTTCTTGTTCGCCTTGCGGCTGTGGGCTTCGTAGGTGCGCAACTCGAAGATGCGCGGCTTCTTTTCGGCGGTCTGGCCGGGCACTTCGAGCTTCGGCATCCCGCTGAACGCCAGCAGGAGCGCGCTCTCCGTGCGGACGTACGCGGGGTCGGTCGGCGGCACGTTCGCGAACTCAGACTTCAACATCTCGGCGTCGCTCTCGAACTTCTCGCGTGCCGCGCCCAGCGCGTCCAGCGACTTGAACGGCAGCAACACATATTTGGTCGGCGCGTCCGGCCCGACCATCAGATCAAAGACCCCGACGGGCTTCACGCCCGCGCGATTCCAGGCCGGCACGGCGACGTCGCGATAAAAGTCGTCAAAACGCTTGAGCATCGGCCCCTGGCGCAGGTGGTAGAGGCGCAGTTCGTAGAATTCGCGCGCGGTTGTGGTTGGTTCGGCGGCTGTGGCGGAAAGGATCGGGCTCATGGCCGCGACAGTGGTGAGCGCTGCGGAAGATTTCAAGAAATCTCGTCGTTTCATAGGCGGGCAGTGTGGCAGCGAGTGGACGTGCGTGCAATCGTGGAAATGAAAAGGCCCGGCGCGCGAACGCCGGGCCTGAAATTCACTGCCGGTCAGCCGACATTTCCCAGTCTTCCGGGGAGCGCGCGCGTCCCGCGTGCTGCCGATGGCGTCGCGCCGTCGGCTTCGTTCCGACTAAATTGGTATAAGCTGTCGTGCAGCCACCCAGCAAGTCAGTGTGACGAAGGTTGCGGCGCGACGCCGCAACCCGCACGCCAGAGGCGCGCGTTCCCCATTGCCTAAGAAATGTGTCAGCGCCGTGAGGAGAGGAACAGCCGCAGCACGTACCAGAACATCAGCGCCACGGAGGCGAACAATTGCAATGCCGCCGCCACGTAACGGTCTTCCGGGTAGTGATGCAGGATATTCGAAGTGTCATAGAGGATCGCGCCACCTGCCAGAGCGATCATCGCCACGGAGAAATACGTGCCGAGTTGAAACCCAAAAATTGCGCCCGCGCCGATCAATACGAGCGCGACGATGCCGCCCCAGCACAGAATGCCCCGCAAGAAGGAAAAATCCTTGCGGGTGTAAAACGCCACCAGGGATAGGCCCGTGAAACCAGCAAACGTCACCGCCACCGCGCTGGTGATCACCCCTGGCGCATAAGCGTTGGCGACAAACAGGAGCGGCACGAAAATGATCGCTTCGGCAACAACGAAGCCGGCCAGAGCACCGTATTGCACGCCTTTCGAGGTCGCCATGTGGGCTGCGCGGCTGGCCAGCCATGACACAACCATGAAACCGCCAAGGACGAGCAACCAGGAAACACCCGTCAGCGCTGCGTAAATCGTGTCTGCGATTCCGCTCTTGAAAAGAAACATCTCAATCAGCGTAAACGCCGAGATGGCGCCAAACAGATGGGTGTAGGTCCGCGACACGAACGTGGCGCGTGACTGTTGGTCGAGTTCAATGACCGGTATGGGCCGTGGATAGGTTTCAGCGTTATTCATAGTTTAAGAGCGGCGCGCAATTCTTTGTCTGGCGCTACACCGTGAGAGGATAACCGGTTGGCGCTGACTGTCAATCTCGGCGCGACGATCTCGGCGCGACGATCCCCGGCCGGGATTGACAACTCCAAAAGGACCATCATTCGTGCGTTAGAAACCAGCAGAGATGCGACAACCCATCGAAATCACTTGCCAACCGACTTTACCATGAATTCTCTGACCCGTCGTCAATTCGTTCGCCGCAGCACCGTTGCCGCGGGCACCACCGCCATCCTTGCTTTTCCGTTCGTCGCGCGCGTGCTGGGTGCCAATGACCGTGTCAACGACGCCTGCATTGGCGTCGGCGGCAAAGGCGGCGGCAACAGACTGTTTTTCAAGATGCCCGGCGCTGCGGCGGACGGCATCGTTTCTGTTGGTTTGAATGGCGGTGCGATTATCGCCACCACGGCGGCGGCAGCCTTGCACCCGGCGGAATTGAAGCTGCCCGGGGAAGATTGAGGCACACGATGAAGTTGTCCTGAACGGTTAGCGAAACACCCAACACTCGTGCTTCGCGCGGTGAAACGGTCACCCCGGGTTTAGGACGCGAAATCGCGCCGTCAATACTGTTGACACCATTTTCACGGATCACGACCGGCAGATGCGCCAAGACTTGTTCGAACCTCCAACCGGCGTAGCGAATCGGCAAGTCACGACCGCCGAGTTGGTGGAATGCGCCGCGTTATGTTTGACCGGCCCAGTTCCGCCTGGCGCGACTCTGCCTGCAACAGGGTGAAGCCGATGGGCAATCCAGTTTCGAGATTGAAATCTGCGAGATTGAAATCCAGTTCCGCCTGACTCAGTCGAAGCCAACCCTGTGTCTTGTCCGATACTCTTTTGGGGAACAACCACACGATCTCTTGAAGGCTTCATGGAATCGGCTGAGGGAGGCAAAACCGGAGTTCATCGCCACTTCGATGATCTTCCCGTCTGCGGTGGCAAGCAACCGTTGAGCGTGGGAGACGCGATGTTGAGTCACGCAGTCTATCAAGGTGATGCCCAGCGCTTTTTTGAACAGGGCCATGGCGTAGTTTGGGTGCAGTCCCGCGCATTGACTTATTTGTTCAGCCGTGAGCGGCTCCGTATAATGCTGGGCGATAAAACACGCCATCTGTTCAACACGGTTCAGACCACCGGTTTCAATCACGACCTGTCCGGCCTTGCGACCTCGACCGGCCGGTATTTGCACCGGCACGGCCAAAGCGAATCGAAGCAATCGCGCTTCTATCTCAAGGAATGCCACACGTCGTGGCGTGGGTTGCGGCTCTTCGAGGTCATGTACCCACCGTTCAAACATTTCAAGGTCTCCTCCTCTCGTTCGCGGCTCGGGATCCAGCACGACCCGCGCGTGCAGAATGGCGTCAACAAAATGGGCCGGAAATTGGCATTGCAAAAACCACGCGAGCGGAATCGTCGCGACGAAGTACTCTGTCATATCCTTCGAGGAGATGATTTGATGCGGAATGGCCGCCCAAAACACAGCCAACCGCCCAGCGGGAATAGTCACAGTATTTCCCCCAAGCAAATAGGTCAGCGAGCCGTGCTTGAGCAGGTTCAATTCAATTTCGTTGTGCCGGTCGGCTCGTTTCATCGGGACCGGCGTCCAGCGCTGGCATGTAAAGCCGTAGGGAGCGAAGTCGGGACGTGATGGATCGAAACTGACCATAATCAAGCTCTTCGGACACCCATTTTGTCAACCGCGACCGCCACAAGAATGACGAGTCCTTTGATGACTTGCTGCCAGAACGGCGACACCTCCATCAAAACCAATCCGTTGTTCAATACGCCGATGATGAGGCAGCCCAACACCGTGCCCAAGATCGTGCCACGCCCGCCATTGAGCGACGTTCCGCCAATCACCACGGCGGCAATAGAATCCAATTCGTAACTCAAACCCGCGTTGGGCTGCGCCGAATCCAGCCGCGCTGTCACCAGCAACCCCGCCACGCCCGACAACGCGCCGCCGAGCGTATAGACCAGCAGTTTGATGCGATTGACGTTCAAGCCGCTCAATGTCGCGGCGCGTTCGTTGCCGCCGACGGCATATACCTGGCGGCCAAAGCAGGTGCGCTTCATGATCAGCATGAACACCGCGATGAGAGCGGCGGAAATCCACACCGGCATCGGGACGCCGAACAAGCGCCCCGTTCCCATGAAACCAAATTGGTCGCCCAGTTGGTTGATGGGAAAACCGCCGGTCCAAAGCATGGTCAGTCCGCGCGCGATGCTCAACATCCCCAGCGTCGCGACGAACGGCGGCAATTTGAACCGGGTAATGGCGAAGCCGTTGAACCAGCCCAGCACAATGCCCACCAAAATGCCTGCGACAATCGCGCCCGACGTGGTGAATTCGATAAACAAATCAGTTCGCGGCAGCGCAATCCCATTCTTCAGCAACCCCGCCGCCACCGCCCCCGAAAGCGCCAGCAGCGAGCCGACCGACAAATCTATGCCGCCGGACAGGATGATGATGGTCATGCCGATGGACAGGCACAGGTTGGCGCAAATCTGGCGCAGCACATTCAGTCCGTTGTCAACCGTGCAGAACTTGTCGGTGGTCAACGACAGCGCCAGCATCATCAGCCCCAGCGCCAGCACCGACTGAAACCGGCTCAAGTGTTCGAGAAATTTATTCTTTGTCATCTGTCACGTTCCATCGCCGCCCGGCAAAGCAGCTTTCACAATCATTTCCTCCGTCGCCTCGCCCCGTTTGAACTCGGCGGTCTTGCGTTCACCCCCCCCCCCGCGCCGCACGGTGATGCTGACATCGTCGAGCGCCTTGACGCCGGGAAACGTCTTGGAAATCCCGACCGCCTGAAGCAGTACGTCGGTCTTGTCAGGCGATGGATTTTGCGGAGTCATGGCCATCACTCGAGCTTCACGGAAATCGGCACAAGCTTCAGCGGCTTCAGATCCGCGTCCTCGTCCGCCACTTCAACGCACCCGACGAACTGCACGCGTTGCCCGACTGCGGCGATGCGCTGCAACTCCGGCAGCACCCGCGTTTCGACGATCTGGTTCAGCCCGGCGGAAATGTCATTGAACTCTTGCGCATTGGGAAAGGCGCTGGAATTCAGCAACCCTGTCCCGTCGCGCACCGCGTTGCCGAACACCAATCCCAGCGGCACGAGAACATCCACTTCGTTGCCTTCGCCCTTCAACGATAAGCCCACGCCCGCGTCATCCGCGCTGACCACCCGGCCAGCGCCGCGCAGGAAAAAATAATACGAGCTGCTGATGCCCACCGAGCGGCCGAATTGCTCCTGCGCCTTCTTTGGACCGGCGGCAATCGCCGCCAAAACCTTCCCGGCGTCGGCCACCTGATCCAACGATTTCAACAACCGCTCATTCCAAAACTTGCCCACAAAATCCGCCGCGCTGAACTGGGCGCTCGCCTTGGCCGCCTGCACCTGCGCCAGCGACCGGATGTGGAACGGAGGGAAAATCCGGCAAAAGCCAGCGACGGCAAGAACAGCAATGAGCCATGCGATGAGGCGATTCATGCAATGCCCTCACCCTGACCCTCTCCCGTCCGACGGGAGAGGGAACAGCAATCGGCAATCTTCGGTTTTGCGAATGGCCGTCCGGCAAACCCCGCAGCTCGACTTTCCACAAAACCGACGAATGATTCTCCCTCTCCCATCGGATGGGAGAGGGCCGGGGTGAGGGCAGATTTTGCGATCACAATCATTCTCCGTTCTCTCCGTTTCCTCCGGTTCAATTTTATTTCTTCCCGTAGTCGCCGTATTTGCTGACGTTTTCCGGCGTCACCAAATCCACCTTCACCGGAATCTTCTGCGGAAAACCGCGTTTGCCCTTGATGTATTCGTCGGCGTATTCGGCGGCCTTTGCGGCCATGACTTTGGGGAACTGCATCCCCGTCGCGGCGATTTTCTTCTCGGCGATCAGTTTCACCACGTCGTCCGCGCCGTCGAAGCCAAACACTTTCACCTTGTCGGCCTTGCCCGCGCTGGCCAGCGCCTGATACGCGCCCATGGCCATCGCGTCGTTGCCGCAGAACACCGCATTGAGGTCGGGATTCTTTTGCAGAATGGATTCCATGACTTCAAGTCCCTTGGCGCGATCGAATTCCGCGCTCTGCTGCGCCACCATCTTCAAGCCGGGATAGCGATCCACCACGCTGTGAAAACCTTTCGAGCGATTCCAGGTGTTGTTGTCCCCCACGAGGCCGAGCAGCTCCGCGTATTTGCCCTTGCCGACCGTCTTCACGAAATACTGTCCGAGCGCGACGCAGCCGGAATAATTATCGGACAACATCTGCGCCGTAGCGGCGTTGGTTGAGTTGATTTCGCGGTCAATGCAGAACACCGGCACGCCCGCTGCCTTGGCCTTGAGCACATTGGCCACCGAGCCATCGGCGTCCGTCGGGTTGAACAAAATCGCCTTGTAACCACCCGCGATGACGTTCTCGAAGTGTGACGCCTCCTTGGCTGTGTCGTTCTGCGAATCAAAAATCGTCGCGTCGTAGCCAAGTCCAATCGCACGCGCCTTGGCCGTTTCGCCGAGCACAACGAACCACGGATTGTTCAGCGTCGAGATGACGACGGCGATTTTGGTTTTCGCAGCCGGTTGGTCAGCAGCGATGGCAGCGACCGGGACGAATAAACACGCCATCGCAAAGGCGACGGCACTGATAAGTTTGCACAGGTGGGTTTTCATGGTTTGGTTGGGTGTTGTTGTTGACTTACAGAACTCGCTTCACAGCGGCAAGCCAGCCATCGTGGAGGCGTTTCACTTCGTCAGGTTTCATCTTGGGGTGGAAAAGCTTTTGCGTGCGCGGCAGCTTCGCCAGTTCATCCAGCGAACGATAGACACCCACGCCGAGCAATCCGCTCATCGCGGCGCCCCACGCCGAAGATTCAGCGACCTCGGAAACTTTCAACTCCGTCCGCGTCACGTCCGCGGTGAATTGCATGAGAAACTTGTCCCGCGTCGGTCCGCCGTCGGCGTGGAGAGTGCGCAGCTTGATGCCTGAGTCCGCGCGCATCATGTCCAGCACGTCGCGGATCTGATACGCGATGGCTTCCTGCGCGGCGCGGACGACGTGTTCGCGCCTGGTAAACGCCGTCATGCCGACAATCGCCGCGCGCGCTTCCGGCGACCAATACGGCGCGCTCAATCCCGCAAACGCCGGCACGAGATAAACGCCACCGTTGTCCTTGACGCTGGCTGCTAGTTTTTCGACCTCGTCCGCGCTTTGGATCAAGCCGAGTTGATGCTTGAGCCACTCGATCGTCGCGGCGGAGAAACTGATGAGGCCCTCGAACGCGTATGTCGGCTTGCCCTGCCAGACCCACGCCAGCGCTGTCACCGCGCCTTTCTTCGAAACGCGCAGCTTGTCGCCGATATTGAGCAACACACTTGTACCCGTGCCGAACGTGGCCTTGGCTGCGCCTGGCTGATAACACCGCTGCGCAAACAGCGACGCCTGCGAATCGCCCATCACGCCGATGATTGGCACACATTTGGGCAAAATGCCGCCCGCGTCTGTCTCGCCGAACGGCGCCGCGCTCTCGCGCACTTCCGGCAATGCGTGCATCGGCACGCTGAACAATTTGCAGAGTTCGGCGTCCCAGCACAGCTTGCCGATGTCGAACAGCAGCGTGCGGCTGGCGTTCGTGAAGTCCGTGGCAAAAACTTTTCCCCCCGTGAGCCAGTGGACGAGATACGCATCAATCGTGCCGATGACGGCATCACCGCGCTTGAGCTTGGCAGCGATGGCTGGCTTTTCGGCGATGATCCACTTGAGCTTGGAAGCCGAAAAGTAGGTGTCAATCTTCAGCCCGGTTTTGCGGCGGACCAAGTCTTCGTGGCCTTGCTTGACGAGCCTGGCGCAGATCGCGTCGCCGCGCCGATCCTGCCAAACTGTGGCGTGGTGCAACGGCTTGCCGGTCTTGCGGTCGAAGACGAGCACGGTTTCACGCTGGTTCGTGATGCTCAGGCCAATAATTTGCGAAAGCTTGCTGCGATTGGGTCCGGCGACGTCACGGATGACGGCGAGAACGTTGCGCCAGATTTCCTCCGCGTCGTGTTCCACCCAGCCCGGCTGCGGATAAATTTGCCGATGATTTCGTGCCGCAATGTCGAGAACTTTGCCCGTGGCATCGAAGAGAACCGCCTTCGTCGCCGACGTGCTTTGGTCAAGGGCGAGGATAAGAGACATCGGAGAATATTATTTGAAAATGCCCTCACCCTGACCCTCTCCCGTCCGACGGGAGAGGGAACAGCGATTGGACGTTTCCCGGCTTGTGAATGTCTGTTCGGCAAATCCCGACGCACGATATTCCACGAAACCGGTAAACGATTCTCCCTCTCCCATCTGATGGGAGAGGGCCGGGGTGAGGGCATTTTCCATCTTCATAGCCAAATTACTTTTTCAACAACTTCGCCGCCGTTTCGCTCAAGCTCTCCATTGAAATGCCGTAATGCCGGAAGATTTCCGCCTGTGCTCCAGTGACGGTCTCTTCGTCCGGGACGCCCACGATGCGGAACGGCACACCCACTCCGGCTTGCAAGAGCACGGACGCGCACGCCTCGCCAAGGCCGCCGTGGACGCTATGTTCTTCGACCGTGATGATGCCGCGACATTCGCGTCCGGCTTTCAACACCGCTTCGGTGTCGAGCGGCTTCACCGTGTGCATCGAGATGACGCGGCAGTTCAAACCGCGCTCGGCCAGTTGCCCGGCAGCGAGCAGCGCATGAACGACCGTTTCGCCCGTGGCGATGAACGCCACCTCGTTGCCGTCGCGGAGCGTGATGGCTCTGCTGACCTCAAATTTCGTTTCCGGCTGGTGCAGGCCATACATTGCGGCTTTGCCGAGGCGGACGAATGCAGGCTTGGTCGCTTTGGCGGCAGCGCGAATGGCTTCGCGCGTCTCGAAATTGTCCGCCGGCACGATGATGGAAATGTTGTTGATGGCGCGCAACACGGCGAGGTCGTGCAGCGAATGATGCGTGGTGCCGAGTGCGCCGTAACTGACGCCGGCGCTGATGCCGACGAGCACCGCCGGCACGTCCGAGTAACAAATGTCGTTCTTAATCTGCTCCAGTGAACGCGCGGTGAGAAAGCACGCGGGCGAAACGCCGAACGATTTCTTGCCACACGCGGCCAGTCCCGCCGTGATGCCGACGAGGTTTTGCTCCGCAATGCCGACTTCGACAAGTTGCTTCGCTAACGCTTTGCCGAATGGTCCGAGCTTACCCGACCCGCGCGAATCACTCGTGACGGCGATGATGTTCGGGTTGGCCTTGGCCAGTTCTTCCAGCGTCGCGGCGAATTCGTCAAGATTGGCGCGGCCCATTTTGAGGCCGAGCTTTTCCGCCATCGCCTTCGCGGCGGGCGTGAACATGGAAGGTGCGGGTGCGCTCATGCGGCCTCCTTCAATATGGCTTCCGCTGCGTCCAGTTCGCTCAAAGCCTGTTTCAACTCCGCTTCGCTCGGTACGCCGTGATGCCATTTGACCACGCCTTCCATAAAGCTCACGCCTTTGCCCTTCACCGTATTTGTAATGACGCAGGTCGGCTTGCCAGCTTCGGAGGGCTTGCTCAAGGCGTCGGTGAGTTCGGCGAAGTTGTGGCCGTTGACCACCTTGACGGACCAGCCGAACGCACGGAATTTTTCGTCGAGCGGTTCGTTGCTGCAAACGTCGTGGGTGCGGCCGGTGATTTGCAGCATGTTATGATCAATGATCGCGGTAAGATTATCCAGCTTGTAATGCCCGGCGGCCATCGCGGCTTCCCAGTTTGAACCTTCGGCGAGTTCGCCGTCGCCGAGCAGCGTGAAAACGCGATACGGCGCGGCGTCCATTTTGCCGGCAAGCGCCATGCCGTTGCAGATCGGCAGGCCGTGGCCGAGCGCGCCGGTGTTCATCTCAATGCCCGGAATGTGCCGCGTGGGATGGCCGACAAAATGGGATTTGTAGCGGCAGATCGTTTTTAGTTCGGATTCCGGAAAGAAACCGCGATCCGCCAGCACCGCGTAAAGCGCCTCGACCGAATGTCCCTTGCTTTGGACGTAACGGTCGCGGTTCGAGTCGGATACTCTTTGCGGCGACACGTTGAGAATGCGGTTGTAAAGGACGTTTAGGATGTCGAGGCACGACAGGCTGCCGCCCGTGTGGCCAGCGCCCGCCTCGAAAATCGCTTCGAGTGTTTTCTTGCGCAGGCGGACGGATTTTAATGCGAGGTCGTGGTCAGTCATTTTGAAAAGCTCCAAATTCCAAGCTCCAAGCTCCAAACGCAGTCATCGGCACGCGCTCGTTGAATAGCCGACAGCCAATCGCCGATAGCCAAGGAGCGCGGGCTTTAGCCCGCTTCAGCGTGAGAGGCAAGGAGTCGTTGAAAAATTCCACGTGTCCCGCATGGCGTGAGTTGAAGCGACCTGAAGGTCGCGCGCCGGTCGCGTGCAAAAAGTTTTGGAGCTTGAACATTGGAGCTTCTCTGGATGTTGGTGCTTGGAATTTGGAGCTTATTCCTGCGACTTCTCGTGGTAATGCACTTCCCAGCCGAAATAATTTCCGAACGCCTCGGCGAGAATGTCCGCGCTGTGCGAAACAGTCATCACGACGTGATGCTCGAAGCCTTGCCGGCACACGTGGCGCAGGAGCTTCTGCAACTTCGGCACGCGAGCGACGGCGCGATTGCCAAACGTGTCGAGCGGATCGTTCGTGAGTTCGCCCTCTCCGACGTAGGTGCGGATGCGGCCTTCAGGATCAGCGGTGGTGATGCGACCAAAGGTCAGTCGCCCGGCAGGCGTGCGACCGTCGAGCGCGCCGTAGGTGTTCTCGACGCCGACCGCAGTGCCGATAATCGGGGCGGTGGAGATTTTGATGTCGGGCAGAAAACTTTTAGCCCAGTTGCCGCAATGGAACAGCACGCACTTGTTGTCGTCGTCCGCGTAATTGTTGTTCCAGTCCACCAGCGCGGCGGGCGTGCCGCCGGCAAGTTGCATCGCATACATCGTGAGCACGCCGGTCACGTCCACTTCGCAGGCGCTGGGCATGAACTTCTCGCTCATCATGCTCATCAGCGTGCAGACGTTGCAGCCGTAGTTTTCCTGCACACTCGTCCAGCACTGGATGGCGGTGGCGTCGAGCGCGTTCGCGTCCATCCAATCGGTGAGCGTCACGCCCATCTTGGCCATTTGCAAAAGTTTTTCCGACGGCACGCCGGGCGCGGGAGCATAGCCGGTGATTTCGGCGAGCCTGGCTTTCACCGCGGCGGCATTGGCGTCGAGCTTGTTGGCTTTGCCGATGATTTCAGACAGGTCAACGGTCGTGACGCTGATGCCGTGGCGTTCGAGAATTTTTTCAGAGTAACGAACCGTGTTGAACGCGCCGGGCCGTGCGCCGACCGCACCGAGGCGCACACCGCGCACGCCGTTCACCACGCGGCAGACGCCAAGAAACTTTTGCAAGTCGAGCGCGAAACTGTCGGAAGTCGGATGGCAGACGTGTTTGTCCGTGAGCGAGAACTTGATGCCCGCCTGGACGAGATTGTTGGCGACGGAAATTTTCCCGCAGAACGCATCGCGGCGGCGCGCGACATCCAGACGCTTGAGTTCATCGGGATAGCCCTGGATCAAGACGGGCACATTCAACTTCGACATATTGAGCGTGTCGGCGACGCCCTTCTCGTCGCCAAAGTTCGGGAGGCAGACGAGGACGCCGTCAATTTCATCGGCGCGCTTGCGGAAAAGTTCGGCGCACTTGCGCGCCTCGGCGTGGGTCTCGACGCCGCCGAGTTTGGAGTCCCTTTCGCCAAGCTGAATGGCATTGATGCCGACCTTGGCAAAGGCCTTCGCCATGTCCGCCCGAGCTTCGGTGATGAGATGGTCAGGGAAGAAATCGCGGTTGCCGTAGATGACGGCGAGCGTTGGCTGCTTTGACGGCGGTCGGCTCATATAGGTAAGTATATTGTAAGTCTTGCCGCAGCCGCTTCCCAGCTTTCGGCATTTAATTCCTGAATTCTAAGGTGACAATCTACCAGTTGCTTCAATCCTGCGCAGTAATAAAGCGTGTTTGAAGCAATAGAAACGGCACTGCGGCGGGCTTTGTTTTTTGCCAGGACCAGTGTCGGTTTCGCAGATCAGCCGACTGGTGGAGTTTCACCTGAGCGCGGCTGGTTTTGTAGCCCATGCAGACAGCGAACTTAGGAATCAGGACAAACTTGTCAAAAAACAGGCAGAATGTTTCCGCCAACATGTCTATGGTTCCACGTCATCCGATTCAAATGCATCTGATTCGATTGATTCAAAAACCCACTACCGTCATCTCGTTTATGAATACTCATCTTCGCAGGGTCCGGCTCGGGGCTGGAGCAACAATTGCGGCGGCGTGCCTGCTGGGTGCGCCTTTCGCCTTCCACGTAGCGAACGCCCAGGACGTTATCTGGGACTTTGAGAACGGAAACACCCATGGCTTTACTTTCCTGAGTGTCAAACCCGCGACTGCCGCCCCCGCTGATCCCACCACCGCTGGTGATGAATCATTAACCGGTGTAGGCGGAGCTAACGGTTTGCCAGGTGCTGGTCTTGCCTGGACGGTTGGACCTCCGAACCAGTTCGACGGGCTTAAGCCCGCTGTCGTCGAGGGCAGCCACATAAACACAAACGGGGTGCTGGATTACACGCTTAACGGGCAGCCCATTTCATCAGGGACCAATTTCAACATGATAAACCGGCGTGGCCAGTCGGGTTATCTGAATACCTACAACCTCAACCAGTGGGGCGACGGTCTCAATTCTGTGACGAATGACCAGGTTGCGAGATCCCCCAACGTGGTGCTCCCGACGAATGCCGTCTTGATTGTCTGGTCCTACGGCGGCGGCACTGGCACTCAAGCGCCGACACTGGATCCCAATCCAGCCGAGGGCTATGTGGACGGTTCTTCCGGCATTGCGGTTCGTTCTGCCGCAGATAATTCGCTGCTTGCCAGCCTGCGCATTGATGGTCTGGGAACGTTAAAGGCACATGGCCTCCACCTTTCGGCGTTTGCCGGTCAGACCGCTTACATTGAGGTTGTGGATGCCTTTCAAGGCAGCTTTGGCTGGCTTGCCGTGGACGAGATCCGAATTACCAGGAACACCATAAACCTCAACCCGGACGACATCACCTTCGAGGCTGAAGACTTCAATTTCGACAACGGCCAGTTCATTGACAACCCCGTGTTGAGCTTCTCCCACACCAACTCGTATTATCAGAAAGGCTCCAGCCTGGGGGTGCAGGGAGTGGATTTCAATGAACTGAACCCAACGGTCCACTTCGCCGTCGGCGGGGTGGAATGGCGGTTTGACGGCACCGGCACCGTTGGTGGCTTTGCGAACCTGCCGCAGACCACGAACACCTTCGACGCGGTGCGACCGGCGTATGTGACGGCCGGGATACCGGATTTTGACCTGGCCACCAACTCTGTGAATGAGTGGTGCGGCTACACGCGCACCTTTCCGGTCGGCAACTATCATATCTACGCGCGTGTGGCATCCGCTAACCCGTCCACCATACGTATGGACATGGTGGACAACGCCACGACAACAAACCAGAACCTGACGCTACGCGGCTGGTTTTTTGGTCAGGGCAGGGAGACGCCGGTCCTCTACGACATGGTGCCTCTGACGGACAGCACAGGAACGAACCTCCTGGTGATGGCGTTTAACGGCACACCCAAAACGCTGCGCCTGACGGCATTGACGGGCGGGTTTATCGCCAACTTCTACAGGCTGGACCCAACCAACGCTACGGAGAACCTGATTCCGACTGTCAGCATCACCTCCCACACAAACAAACAGGTTGTGACCTTGGGAGTGCAAACCACCATCGAGGCCACCGCCACCGACGATGGCACCGTCACGAACGTGCGGTTCTTCGCAGGCACATCGGTGGGATCGCTTGCCTTGATTGGGGAAGACAGCACGGGGCCGACCTACAGCATGCCTTACACACCGTCAGGGAACGAGGGCAATCTGATCATACGGGCCGTTGCTACAGACAACGCCGGGCTGACCAGTTTGCAGGATGTCACCGTCGTCATCAGTGATCCCTCGTTTGTAAAAGTGACGACCGCGGTCGGCAACGGTGCGGACAACCGGCTGGACGAACAAAGCCCCTTTAATGTCAACAACGGCACGACGCTGGCCTGCCGGAGACAGCCTGGACAGCGGCACGAAGTGGCCGTGGTGCGGTTCGATCTCTCCGCTTATGATCGCTCGAAAGTCGCCAGTGTGACTTTCAACGTATTCTCGGATCGCTCTTACAGCACGCCTTATCAGGTGTTGTTGTATGCCGTCCTGAACAGCGCGACCAATGCAAACGTCAGTTGGACGCCGGACACTTACCCGGAAACGGCGTTGACCTATACGAACATGCCCGGCATGCGACCGCACGACGCTGACCTGGGCACGATGGATTTGGATACCAACCACATGGTCTTGATCCAGACCAATTTCTACCGTTGGAACATACCAGGCGAGGACGTGATCGAGACGTTTGACAGTCCGTCCCTCACGCAATTCATCAAGGATCACGCTGACTACACGAACTTTGTCTTCTGCATCGAGGCGGATGCGGGCGGCTCCTCCCTTATTGCGCGCATCACCTCCAAGACCGCTACTGCAGTCGCTGCTCCAGCCAACCTCACTGGTGCCGCCGGCGATTTCGCGCCCTACCTGAGATTCAAGGTCGGCGCCCTGCCCTCGATTGTCATCGCAGCCTTTTCCTTGAACGGGGATCAGCTCATGCTGCAATGGACCGGCGGAACCGGCCCGTACAAGATTCAAAAGAGGACCTTGATTACCGACGCGTGGGCGGATCATTTAACCGGCATCGCCGGCACGAGTGCCACGGTGACGACCAGCGGCGGGAGCGGCTTCTATCAGGTAGTGGGGCAATAACTGGTGACGCGCTACACGGGCGATAACTCCGTGGCAGGCTGGGCCTGCTCCGGAGTTTGTCTTGATAAAGACGTGCTCATTAGCCTCGGTTTCGGATGCGGTGTTCCTCGGCTGCGAGATCTCACGCTCGGATCACCGATGAAGTCGGCGTGTGGCGCTCGGCGGAGGCCGACTCGCAAGACAGCCGCGTGCTTCCTTCGCGCAGAACGCCACCAGGAGGCGGCACAAGCGAGCCTCCAGGGCGAGACTATTCAGACCCGAACTCTGAGATTGAAAACGGACGCGATGCCGCGTTCCGGGCAGCACACGCCTCCGGTGTGTGGTTTTCGGCGTCGCGCCGAAAACATCGTTCCACAACCTTTTTCCCGTCGGCAATTCCCGAAATAGGGTGTGACAAATGTTCGGGCGTGACGCCACTCACACGCGGAACGCAGCGGGACGCGTGCGCTCCCATTCTTGTTTCGGAGTTCGGGTTTAGAGGCCGGAGTTTTTCCATGGGTGATCGAATGGCAAGGCAAAGCCCTCGCCGTCCTCAAAGGGGAGCGACCGCAGCTGCATTACGCCGCCCTGCAACCACGTCCGTCTGATGCCAAAAGTCCGCCTCTCCGCGCCTCAATATTGGAGGACGACGGACGGCGCATACTTCGGCTCAAGCCGCCGAGCTTACTCCTTCGCCGTGGACCGCTGGGCAAGCCACCACATGTCCTCGTTATTCGGAGAAGCAATCCCCCATGCTCGTTGCGTGTTGTAATCTCTTGGCTTCGTGCGCGAATCCCTCCATTTGCGGATTTCAGAATGGCCGTCGGCAAAAGACAACCCGCCGCCGTCGTTGTGATAGATGGCCGGCCAGTCGCCAATCTTGGTAGCGGACGGATCGGTGACCCCCTCGACGTAAAAAAAACCGTCGTTGATGTTATCTTCACGCTCATCAATAAACACAAACATGTTCGACGGCGACGGCAGCGTGATTTCTGTCAGCTTCCTGTATGAGCGATAGCCCGACGTTTTCGAGCCGCTGGAGGGATCGCCCAAGTACCCATTCATGGAGACGCTTCGCACGCGGGGCCTGCCAAGGTAAGTGGACTTGTCGCCGGGACATTTATAAACGCCGAGGTTCTTGGCCACGTGGGGTCCCAACTGGGCATTTTGCAGGTAATCGGTTCTGAAGTTGTCATCAATGGCCGTCAGGGACAACCATCCCAAGGCCCAGGTTTTGTCAAGATTGGCGGGATCCCTGGAGCCGCCGCCGCCAATATTGCCGGCCAGCCGGTCATTGTTGTCCTGAGCGTACATGATCCAAGCCAAGGTCAGTTGCTTCGTGTTGTTCAAGCAGTGAATTTGTTGCGCCTTGAGCTTCGCCTTGGCCAAGGCGGGCAACAGCATCGCCGCGAGAATCGCGATGATCGCGATGACCACCAAAAGTTCAATCAATGTAAATCCTGCCGCGCGACCTTGTTCGCTCTGGTGCTTTGCCTTCGGTTTCATGTCTCAAATGGTTTGGTCTATTGTCAGTTGCAGACAGGCCAGGAGAAAAATCGCTCCCACCACCCAACCCCAAACGGTCACGGCTTGCGCCTGCGGAAAACAGGTTCGTCGGTTTTTCATAGCCGTGTTCTAAGTGGTTATGGTGAAAAAGATAGCGCTGAAGGGTAAGGAATTCTTCCTGTTTGCGGGCGAATATCTCTCGTTTTCTAAGGTCGGTTTTATTCAAAAGTTTGACGCTTCCTGTGAAGCTCCGCCGATAGGAAAGGACAATGGTTGCCGAATACAGTCGCCCCCCAGCTAATATCCCGGCGCGGGACGCCGGACGCCACGGCTCATGGCATTCCGATCACCAGCGAAAACTCCGTCGGACTGTGACCATTCTCGAAGCCGTAGAGGATGCGGTTCACGCATTTGTTGAAATGCATTCTCCCCCAATCAACCGGCCGTCAGGCTGGAGGTGACGCCGAGAACGACAGCGGCGAGTAGAATCCGGGCTGAGCCGGGTTTCATGGGTTCGGCCCGGGTTTTTGGGGAGCGGGCGCCTTGCAACGGAGCATGCGCGCGGCGAGATCGCGCAGAAAATCCTCGCGCCAGCGGTTTACGCTTTTCGCGCCGGGATGAACGCCCTCGGCGGCGGCGGGGTCGGGATCATCAATCCACCAGTTGGGATGCACCGTGGATGGCTTGCTCGTGCGCTCGACCGGCGGCGGCACGGCGGTGAACTTGCCGGATTGTCCGTCCAGCCCGGCGAAATCGCTGCGAATCACATACGGCCACACCTTCGCGTCGCGTGGCGAGAAACGGAATCGCAGGACTTCGTCTTCGTTAACGCCGACGGCGGGGATGCGGTTGTCGAAAATCATCCTGGCGGAGTTTGTGCGCGTAAAGCTTTCGGGAACGGGCAGCGCGAATTCGACGACGCCGAAGGCTTCCACCTTGTCCGCCTCGGTCGTCAGATGATCGGAGATGCTTTTTCTTCCGTCCCAGATGCGCGCGAACTTTCCGCCCCAGCCCGGCTGCGACGGGTCTTCGGGCGTGCCGTGCAGCAACCAGCCAACCGACGGGCTGTCGCCCATCTTGATCGTGGACCGGGTTTGCGAGTTGAAGCTGATTCCTTTGGCGAAGAATTCGCCGAGCGCGCCGTGACCGGCGATATGCGCGGCCACGAACGGAGTGTTGCCCCACTCGCCCGTCTGGTTGCCGCCGGTGAACCAGCCGCGATATGTCTCGTTCGCTTCGATCATCCAGAGCTTCGGGTGATTTTGCTCGATGTAGTTGTAAGCATCCACGCTCCACATCTTGTTCGGTCCGCCGATGAAATAGACGCGCAGCTTCGGCAAAATGTCCGGCGCGTCATGCAACGCCTGCGCGAGGTCGTCAATGCCGCCCCAGACCAGAACATAAAGCGGACGCGGATCGTCGCGGCGCGCGCATTTGATGATCCATTCCGAGCCTTCCGTCGGTGCGCTGAATCCTGCCGGGCCGACGCCGTCCAACGCACCCTGTTTGGAGATCGCGCGCAACGTGTCTGGCGTCGGGTAGTTGGCGGAATACGTTTTCAAGTTCGGGTAATCGCGCTCGTAGGCATCAATGACTTTGAGGATGTGTTCCTTGCGTCCCGGGCCGTAGGGCGACGAAACCAGTCCCTCGATGTCGAAGCTGTCGGCGTAGAGAAACAGGTGAACCATGGACTGAAAATCGTCGAAGTCTGTGCCTCCGATGTCGGACGAGACGAGCACGCGGTAGCGAGGTGATGCCGTGGGCGCATTTGTGCTCGCGCAGGCCGAAAGCAGCGTGAGCGTGACGCTGGCGAGGACGAGGAAGAGAATTGAGCGAAGGATTTGCATGCGGGTTTCAAGTTGCGGTGGAAAATATCAAGGGTTCACCGTGACAATCACGCGCTGGTAACGGGTGAGCGGAGGCGTGCGCTGGTCGGTGACAGCGAGGATGATGTGGATCGTCGCGGGCATGGTCGTCTTGGGCGCGGTGAACCAGGCGTTGAGCTTGTTCGCGTCTTCAATCTTGAGCGGCGCACCGGTGCGGGCGCTGGATAACAGGAGCGTGCCGGGCTCGCCATAATAAAACCATTCGTAGGACAGCGCGTTGCCGTCGGGATCGGTCGAGCCTTCGGCGCTTAGGTTGACGCGCTCGCCGGTTTTCGCGGTTAGTTTGTTCGCGTGATTGAGTTTGGCGACGGGCGGATGATTCGCCCCGGCGTAGTTCGTCGTCACGCTCCAGTCCATGCGCGCCCGGAAATCGTTTTGATAGGCGGAGCGCCAACGCCAGATGGTGGCTTTGTTGCTGGTGTGCCAGTTGTTGTCCACGCCAAGAACTTCATCCTCCGTGTCGCTCCAGAACGGACGGGTTTCCGGTTCGTAAAACCACTTCCGCATTCGCGGCGTGTAGAATTCGTAGCGCCCGCCCCAACTGCCCCAATCGGGATGCTCGGGATCGCCGAGACCGTTGCTAACGAGAAACAGAAAGCTCGGCGTGTCGCCTTCCATCAAAAACTTGGTGTGCGGATGCTGCGCGCCGAGCGGACCTTTGCTGCGGATGTGTTCGTCGAGCCACGGATTGTCCACGATGCTGAAGTCCGCGCCGACGAACCGTGCGTGAAATTTGTCGCCGCTGATTCCGCTCCAGGTGGCTTGATGATATGCGCCGCCGACGTGCATTCCGGGGCTGGCGATGTAGAACAAACTCGGGAACGTCTTCCGAATCCACGGTCCGCTGTCGTCCTGATCCGAAATCGTATAGACCCGCAGTTTGGAAACGAACTTCTCCGCGGCGGCGGGCGGGCGCGTCGCACGAACTTTCCAGAGCGCTTGGGCGAGGCAATTTGGACCGCCCCAAACTGGTATCCAGACCGGACGCGGATCATCCTTGTCCACGACTTGAATGATCAATTCCGAGCCGGGCGAATCTTTTCCTTCGCCGACGGCGTTCATGCCGTAGTCTGGCCGGCCTTCCTTGATGATGGAGGGCAGGTAGTTGGTTGTGGGATAGCCGGGTTCGTGTTTCTCAAGATTGTCCCGGACCTTGCCGTAGGCCTCGACGATTTCCCGGATGCGCCACGCGGCGGTCTTGGTCTTCTGATGCACGGAGGTGGTCGCGACCAACCCCTCCACGTCCCATTGGTTGCAATACGTGAGGAAGCGGACCATGGACATCGCGTCATCAGGTTCGTTCTCGATGTCGGTGAGCACGAGCACGCGGAGCTTCTTTTCGGCGGCCATCAAGCTGGAGCAAACGCCAAAAGCGACGGCGACGAGCAGGATCAGGATTAAGGGATGTTTCATAGCTTCGAGCGGGTGATCGATGCGTTGTTGTAATGGTGCGATGCGGGCAGGTTGTTGGCAGTCATGGGCGCCAGCGGGGGTAATCCTTCGCGAGCAGACTGGCGGGCCAGTTGCCGTAGTAGTCGTAGCCGTTGCGACGCTCGTGCTCGATTTCGCTGATCGCGTAACGGAGCACCTTGTCGCGGCCGGTGAAAACGGGGCGTTTCGTGCCGAACTCGTAAAAGCGCGCCCAGAGGGGCTCGGCGGCGGGATCGGCCACCACGCGCTTGTCGCGCTTGCCGTCGGCGTTGGTGAATTCCTCCAAGCGCACGCCGTGAATTGCAACGGCCTTCAGCCAAGTGACGGCGGCTTCGACGGCGGCGATGACTTCCGGCGTGGGTTGCTCAATCTCCATCAGGAAGCGGACGATGCCGGCGCTTTCGTTGCCCGAGATCGTGGGCGGCTCGAAGTTGCGCGCCCAGACTGGCTCAAGCGTTTTTTCGTCGTGCTGGGCGCACCAGGCTGTGAGTTTGCTGTCCTGTTTCACCTGGGTTTTTAGGATGCAATCAATGCCACGGGCTACAGCGGCGGCAGCCTTGGCGCGGCGCGCCTCGTCAACGAATGCGTAGGGCGGTTTGCCGGCGGCGGCATCGCGCAGGACGGTCAGCACGTTGACCATTGCGTTGTCGTTGTAAGTAATGTGCGAGTAGTAGCCGCGATCGCGCAGCGGGAAAAATTGCGGCCATCCGCCGTTGGGATACTGGGCGGCGAACAGGTAGTCGAGGCCGCGCGCAAAACTCTCGCGGTATTTGGCCTCACCGGTCGCCTGCACCATCAGGGCGAGAAAACGCATCGGCGTGGTGGTGGCGCCGTTGTCAATCGTGTTCGCTCGATCGCCGGCCATCGTTTCCGCGAGGGACTCAGGCGAGGACCGCGGAGTAGTCAGGTCGGTGCTTTTGGGCCAGCCACCTTGGGGCGACTGGAATTGAATAACGCTGTCTGCGACAGCGCGTGCCTCGGCGGACGCGTACCACTCCGGCTTCTGGCGAAGGTAGCCGTTGCCCCAACGGATTTTTGCGGCGGGCGGATTGTTCGTGGCGGGTGAATTGGTTTCCTGAGCGTTCGCCGTCAAAGCCGCGAGCGCCAGCGTGACAATGTAGAGCAGCGGATGGATGCGTTGTTTCATTGATCTCCAAGACGGACGGCTTGTTGACGGGTGAAGTTACACACCCACTGGTGATTGGTAATCTCATGGTGGCTTCGAGGCAAGCCGCGAGTTCGCCGCAGAACGAGGAATTTTTTCATGGGCAAACTGGACTACGTTTTACGGCAAGGATGCAAACGGGCATTTTGCCCGACCCGCGTAATTGGTCACAAGATTCGGAACGGCTGCCGCCGCGTCCAAGGCGTCAGAATACGGCGGCGTGAAGACGTCGTTCGTGCCGGGGACAATTTGCACGATGCTGAAACCCCCCTCGGGGGAGAGAGGGCCGGGGTGAGGGCGAGCGTTTGTCAAATTAACTGGACACCACGCCGAGCACAGCACGGTCTAAGAGAGAAAGACAAGGTAGCGGATTTTGATTTCCGCCGACGTAGTTCTGCCGCCAAATCAGAACATTACGCAAACGTCGGGAGGATTGACGGCGGCGCGCCGCTCCGCTTTGCTATCGCGACTTGAATCCCGCTCCGCACAGCGCCAGCGCGCCGATCCCGATCCATCGGGACGAACGCCTGGTCCTCTGGGTTCTGTGGCTTACCTATGGTTCGTTTTACTTCTGCCGAAACAATCTCGGGCTGGCCGTGCCGGGGATCACGGCGGAACTGGGTTACACCAAGGCCGAACTGGGCACGGTGCTGGCGGCCTTGAAACTGGCGTACGGTGTGGGGCAGCTTGTAAACGGGCAACTGGCCGAGCGCTTTCCGCCGCGCCGTCTGCTGGCGATCGGCCTGCTGGCGTCGGCGGGACTCAACGTGCTGTTTGGCTGGGCCACCGCGCTGTATTTCATGACGTTCATCTGGGCGTGCAACGGCTACGTGCAGGCGCTGGGCTGGGCGCCGTGCGTGCGCGTGACGGCTAATTGGTTTCCGGCTCTGCGCCGTGGCAGCGCCATGGGCGTCATCGGCACGGGTTATCAATTGTGCGGCGCGCTGACGTTCGTGGTGGCGGGCTGGGCGGCGGACAGATTCGGCTGGCGCGGCGCGCTGTTCGTGCCCTCAGCGCTGCTGGCGGCGAGCGCAATTCACATGTGGCTGTTACTGGAAGAAACGCCCGGCGCAAAGGGACCATCCGCAGATCGCAAAAGCGCCGCCGCAACGACGGGCGCGTCGTTCCGGCAAAACCTCGCGGTGACGCTCACCAATCCCGGTCTGTGGCTCGTGGGCCTGACGTTGGGTCTGTTGGATTCCTGTAGATATGGATTCACCGATTGGGGAGTCGTGCATCTGACGGAGATTCAAAAAGCCAGCGTGAGTTCTGCCGCCTTCAAGTACGCCGTGCTTCCTTTTGGCGGCATTGCCGGTGCCTACCTGACCGGCAAGGCCACGGACCGGTGGTTCGGTGGCCGGCGCGTACCCGTCATCGCCGCGCTGTTGACGATGCTGGGTCTGCTCGCACTGGTTTATGACTCCGTCATTCGCTGGGGCTTTGTGGCGAGCATCGTGATGTTGTTCCTGATCGGCTTCTGCATCTTTGGGCCACAGGTGTTGCTGGTCGGCACATTGCCGTTGGACCTGGCGCGGCGCGGCACGGCGGCGGCGGCGGCGGGCTTCATCAATTTTATGGGCTACATGGGCGCCGCGGCTGGAAACAAGCTGACGGGACAACTCGCCCAGGAGCGCGGCTGGCCGGTCGCGGTGCAATTCTGGGCGGGCTGCGCTTTGGCTGGCGCGGTGGTCATCGCCTGTTTGTGGAAAACGGAACACCACCACCGCAAATTCGCAGAAAAAACAGCCAGCTAGGAAATTCACTTTCCAACGCCACGAAATTCCGGTTACCTGCTGCCTGAACACCGTTAAGGAATGAGAGCCATTATCATTGGTGCCGGACGCGGACGTCGGTTGATGCCGACCACGGCGGACACACCGAAGTGTTACGCGGAAATCCAGGGACGGCGTATGCTCGACTGGGCGTTGAGCGCGTTTGCCGGTGCCGGGGTCTCGGACATTTGTTTCATCGGCGGCTACCAGATTGAAAAAGTCCGGCGCGACTATCCAGACTTCACTTTTCGGCACAACGCCAGCTGGGAGCACAACAACATTCTGCTTTCGCTCATGCACGCGGAAGACTTGATGAGCGACGGCTTCGTCTGCTGCTATTCGGACATCCTGTTCACGAGCGACGTCGTGCGCCGCGTGCTGGACCATCCGTCGGAAATCGCGTTGAGCGTGGACACGCGCTGGCTTGAACGCTATCAGCATCGCACGCAACATCCGCCCGATGACGCAGAAAAAGTCACGGTGTTGAACGGCTGTGTCACGCGCGTCCACCGCGCGATTGATACCCATGAAGCGCACGGCGAATACACAGGCATTGCGAAATTTACACCGAAGGGCGCGGCACAATTGCGGCAGCACTTCCATCAGGCGCGCGCCAAATTCGCGGGCAAACCGTTTCGTGAAGCCGCCGTGTTCGAGAAGGCCTATCTCATCCACCTGTTGCAAGACATGATCGAGAGCGGAGCAAAAATGGCCCACGCCGACACGCCCGGCAATTACATGGAAGTGGACACGCAACAGGATTTCGAATTGGCGCGCCAGAATTGGCGCGGCGAGATCGAAGCTGTAAAGACTGAAGATTAAATAAGGGATGCGGGCAGCCGAAGGCGGGCAAATGAATATGGACCGGAACATGTTGATATTTTCCCAGCTTCCCCTCTTCCTCCTACTGATTGACCGATGAGCAAACTTCTCTTTCCCACTTCGGTCGTCGGTTCACTGCCGCGACCGGCGTTTGTCCTCGACCTCATCAACGACCGACCGCCGCTAGCGCCGGACGAATACGAGCGCCAAATGCAGGCCGCCGTCCGTTACGCCGTGGCCATGCAGGAACACGCCGGCATTGATGTTGTTACTGACGGCGAATGGTGGCGCAAGTCCTACATCGGCGTCATCGCTGAACTTGCCCACGGTTTCGAACTGGGCACTGCCCCGGATGGCCGTCCGTGGACGGTCGTCGCGGACAAACTCGCGCCGAAGAAACCCGGCTTCATCGCGAACGAAGTGAAATTTCTCAAAACGATCACCACGCGGCAGATCAAGTCCACCCTGCCCTCGCCCGCGTTGCTCGGCGAACGCATGTGGAACGCAGAAAAATCCGCCAAGGCCTATCCGAAGCGCGAAGATTTTGTGCGCGCCTGCGTGCCGATTCTGCGCCGCGAATTGGAATTTATTAGCGACGCCGGCGCGCACATCGCGCAGATTGACGATCCGCATCTGTGCCTGTTTGTTGACCCAGAGGTTCGCTCGAAATACTCCGACCCGGATTCCGCCGCTGCGTTTGCGGCGGACATGATCAACGAAGTTGTCAGCGGAGTGAAGGGGATCAAAATTGCCGTGCATCTTTGCCGGCGCGCCGGCGCGCGCGTGCGCGGCGAGCATTCGCACGGCGGCGGCTACGGGCCGATTCTTCCCTATTTGAACCGGCTGAAGGTGCATCACCTCACGATGGAATTCACTGCTCCGCAATCCGGCGACATGGCGGTGTTCAAGGAACTGCGCGAAGACCTGGAGATCGGTCTCGGCTGCGTGGACGTAACGCCGGGCAAGATTGACTCGGCCGAAACCATCGCCGACCGCGTTCGTAAGGCCCTGATGTTTCTGGCGCCAGAACGCATCACGCTGAACCCCGACTGTGGTTTTGCTCCCGGCTCCGGCGCGGTCGTGAGCATAGACGAAGCGTATCGCAAACTCTGCAACGAAGCCGAAGCAGCGCGCATCTTACGCGAGGAACACGGTTGATTCCCCTCAGGCAAGGAATCGCTTCGAGCCTGAAAGGAAGAATTATTTTCACCGCAGAAATCCGGCGCTATACTGGAGTCATGCCAGACGGGACAACCGAGTCGGGACCCCAGCGAGCCAGCCACGAGGAGTGGCTGGCCGAGTTGCCGTTAACCAGCGGGCCGGTCGTGCGATTCCGTCACGTGCGGCCTGATGATGAGCCGTTTATCGCGGAGGCCATTCGCACCGCCTCGCGCGAGACTTTGTTGCACCGGTTCTTCAGTCCGATGCGCAGCGTCTCGCCCGGTTTGCTTCGACAAATGCTTGCGATAGACCGGGCAAAGGAGATGTGCATCGTGGGTGTGGTGGCTGAGAGTGTGACCGTGCGAATCATCTGTGGCGCGCGCTACGTGAAATTGAGACCCGGCGCCGCGGAAATCGCACTCACCGTCCACGA
This sequence comes from uncultured Bifidobacteriaceae bacterium, assembly GCA_964574525.1. Lineage (GTDB taxonomy): Bacteria > Verrucomicrobiota > Verrucomicrobiia > Limisphaerales > JADLHS01 > WYBW01. The sequence goes on along the minus strand of CAZNOE010000013.1, from coordinate 726 downwards.
CGATTTTCAGCGGCGCGGGTTGGGCGAGTTCCTGGTGAGGCTTCTGGCAAGACTGGCCCGCGCCGAGGGAATTCAGTGGTTCGAAGCCGAAGTCATGGCCTCCAATCACAAAATGCTGAAACTTTTAAAAAAGGTGGCGCCGCGTTTATCGGGTCATTGGACGGGGGACGTGGATCACATCGTGATTGAGCTGCAAACCGTCGCGCACGACGAAGATGGTTCAGGCAAGCCGGCGTCGGATCGGTGATCGTTTTCTTTTCCGCGCGTTCCCAGTCAACCGATCTCGATGCCAATCGGGCAATGGTCGCTGCCCAAAATGTGCGGACGGATGAAGGCGTTCTTCAGGCGCGAACGCAGGGCCGAACTGATGAGGAAGTAATCAATGCGCCAGCCAACGTTCCGAGCGCGCACGCCGGGCATCTGACTCCACCAAGTGTAATGGCCGCCAGCCGTTTCGAATTCCCGGAAGGTGTCCAGAAATCCCGCCTTCACGAACGCGCTGAAGCCGGCTCGTTCCTCGGGCGTGAAGCCGTGGTTCTTCACGTTGGCTTTGGGATTGGTGAGGTCAATCTCAGTGTGCGCCACATTGAGGTCGCCGCAGAAGATCACAGGCTTCTTCTTCTCCAGCTTCTTGAGATAGCGCAGGAAGTCGCGGTCCCATTGCTGGCGGTAGGCGAGCCGGGTGAGTTCGCGCTTGGAGTTGGGCACATAGACGTTCACGAGAAA
>CAZNOE010000012.1:0-25944 GCA_964574525.1 uncultured Bifidobacteriaceae bacterium | reverse complement strand
TTCCGCCGGAATCAAATCACCGCCGTTGCGGATGTCAAACCACGCGCGCGTGTAGTTGCCTGCCGGCAATTGCAACTTCACCTCCGCGCTGCCGAAAACATACACGGCGTAAACGTCCTCCGGCTTTGCAAAGCACCACGCGTTCGTGGTGTTGACGAGTTTGTCCGCCGTGTCCATTTGCGTGAACGGAATGTGACGATGGAAAAAGTCGAGCGCGATGGCGGTGTGATCCCAGAGCTTGTCCCACGGCCGCCAGTTCTCGCAGGCGATGTCGAGATGCTTGCCGGGCACGCGCGGCCAGGTGTCGTACGCGAAAATCCATTCCACGCCCGAGCCGCCGGCCATGAGATTGCCCCACAGCGCGTGACGGATGATTTCGGTGCGCTCGGAATCCTGCACATCCGGCGGCACGCAATCGCTCGCCGGGCCGATTTCGTCCTGACACGCGTACCATGGCCGGCCCGCCTGGCGCGCGAGCTTGAGAAACTTCACCGTCTCCTTGTGCGTGCGCGACGCTTTGCCGAATTGAAACGACGGGCCTTCGAGATACGGATAGCCGACGAAGTTTGTATAGACCTGATCCACCTGGCTGGGGAACGTGTGAATCACCGTCGGATGATCGTAAGGATCAACGTCGCGCACGTATTTCGCAAACGCCTTCTGTTGCGCGGTGGTGTTCCGGTTTTCCTCGCCGAGATTCCACACGATCACCGGGTGATGCGCAAAGCGCGCGATGAGTTCGCGGTAATAGAGCTTGCGCGTCGGGCCAAGCTCGCCGCCGTCCAGCAAGTGGTCGTTCTCCTGTTCCTGATGCACGACGTGCATCATCACGCCCAGCAGGTCCAAGTGATTGAAGACGATGTCCCATTGATCCAGCTTGCTGCAATCGAACTGCGTCCGGTTCGTTTCCGAAATCCACGGCCAGACGTCTTTTCCGTCACCGATGACGTTCATCGTCAGGAAATAGACTGAGTTCATCTTTTTCGACGCGAGATAATTCAGCGCGCCCATGATGTTCCTGCCCTTGCCGTCCTTCCAAGTCGGGTCGCCGATACGGAAGTCGCCCGCATGCGGCGCATACTTATGGGTGGGCACGGTGCCGTCGAAATCAGCGTAGGCGAGAAAATTCTCCGGGCTGTCCGCGCCGCCCTTGAGCCATGGCTCGCCGGTCTCGGCGAAACGCAGGTAACGGTCGCCGACGTATTCAAGCTGCCCCTTCGCGTAGAAGCCCGGCGCGGATTTTTCGGCGGGCGCGATGGTAAACGAACCGCTCCGGCCATCAAACGCAGTCGGTTCGCCAGCGTTCGCCTGATCGGACACCGCCACGCCCGCGCCCTTGCGAAAGCTCGCGCGATAAGTCCACTTGCCCGCTTCGTCGGGCATGAAATGCGCGCGCCAGCAGCGGCCCGCGGTCGCGCTGGTTTCGGCGGCGTTGCCATCGGCCGCGAAGTAACCGGGCACGACGAATTTCCGGTCGCCGTGCTGGAACGTGACTTCAAGCCGGAAATCCGTGAACGGATTCGGCGTGCCCGTTTCCGACAGCTCCGGGCCAAGGAACGACACGGTGACCGGCTGCCACTTTTTCAGCGTGCCTGCGACGTTGACGTGGGCTTCGGGTTTGTAGCCGGCCGCCGCCGCGACGAGCTTCAACGCCTGATTCATCTTCGACGCCGGATCGCCGGCGCGATGATCCGCCCAATCCGCACCCGCCCCGACGAGCACGATGCCGAGGCTGGGAATGATCGCCGCGTTGTTGCCGCCCGCGCCGATGGACATGTACGTGTCCGGCGGCGAGTCGGGCCAGGTGAGATTCTCGCGATGCCGGTCGCCCGTGCCGTTGAACCACCAGTTGAAGCCATAGACGCCCGGCCCAAAGCGCGTGAAGTGTTCCGAGCCGCCGCCGTACGTCTTGATCTTCAAATAGTCGTCGGTTTTGTTTCCCTGGCTGATGGGGAGATTCCGTTTCGTCTGCGGCCTCCGGTATTCATCGAAGTAACGCTTGGGCAAAACCTGTTTGCCGTTCCAGTTACCGTTGTTCTCCCAAAACCACGCGATGCGCGCGACGTCGCGAACCGACGCCGATATGCGGCGCTTGTCGGAAAACTTCAGGCCGTCCTCGAATCCGAGCGCGCCGAGGCGTTTCGGATTTTCCGCCGCGACCTTGGCGTCCTCCTTGAAGACCTTGTCGAACAAAGTCATTTGGTAGAGTTGAATCGCGTAGTCATTATAGGCCCACGCCTCGCCGGGCGGTTCGGGGCGCGCGTAACCGCTGTTCATCGCGCCGAGATTTCGGAACGTGGTGGCGCGATCTTTTTCCTTCAACTCCCAGCCGAATTCCGCAATCGGTTGATCCACGCTTTTCACCAGACCTTCCTCGATGGCAAAAAACAGGAGAGTGCTGAGGACGGGTTTTGCCGACGATAGCACGTCGCTGACCTGCGCCTGATTGCCCCACGACTTCACCATGTAGCCATCTTTCACCACGCAGCCGCGTCCGCCGAGTTGCTTGGCGAGTTGATCGAGCAGCGCGGAGTTCATGCCCAGTTGCGCCGGCTCGCGGGTCTCCCAGGATTTGCCGGGAAAGTGCGCGCGCGCTTTCGGCGGCGTGCGGCAGGAGATCGTCAGCAACGTCACGACCGCGCAGGCGGCGAGGGCCCCGCGCAGCAACCAAGCCGTCTGGATCCTTCGCGGCGTGGGGCGAGTGGCGTTGTGTAACATGGCAGATGCAGTCTGCCCGGCGGACGGTCGGCGGGACTAGCAGGAAATGATTCAAGACTTGGACGAAACCGTAAATCTCCGCGGCCGCGCGGGATTTGTGTTGAAAGGAGCGGGCGGATATTTTCCCCTCGCGCTGTTGAGTAAATATGATGAACGCTCGCCCTCACCCCTGCCCTCACCCCTGCCCTCTCCCCCGGGGAGAGGGAGAATCATTCGCCGATGTTTGGAATGTTGTGAGTCGGAGATTGCCGGAAGACACTCGGCAAAGACAGAACAGCCAATCGCTGTCCCCTCTCCCCGGGGGAGAGGGTCAGGGTGAGGGCGAGCGTTAATCCATTTTGACTTTATGGAACAGAGACGACATCAGCTTGACCCCGCAAATGAAAACCAAAATCCCCCGCCGCAACTTCCTGAAACATTCCGCATTCAGCGCCGCCGCGATCAGCACAATGGCGATGCCTTCACTCGTCCGCGGCCAAACCAAATCTGCCACCGGCGAAAAAACTTCCGCCGCCGTCACGGCCCGTGATTACCTCAAAAGCATCCTCTACACGAAGGATGAGGTGAAGCAATGGCTCGCGGGGAAGGCCTTTCCGTTCGCCAAATACAGCAGCGAGTTCGGGTGGCTGCTGCGCGACGCGCGGTTTCAAGACGGCATGAATGGCTCGACCAGCGTCTATACCTACGGCGCGCTGGACGAACGGATCACCATTCACTACAAGGATCGACCCTGCCGCATCAACACGTACGGCAACAGCTACACCCAGTGCCATCAGGTCAGCGACGGCGAGACGTGGCAGGAAGTGATGGCCGCGCATTTGCAGGAGCCTGTGCGAAACTTCGGCGTCGGCGGCTGGTCGGTTTATCAGGCGTATGTGCGGATGCTCAAGGAAGAGAAGCGCGCGCCGGCGGAGTTCCTTATCTTCAACATTTACGACGACGACCATTTCCGCAGCCTCGATTCCTGGCGCAACATCCGCGTCACGAAGCACGAGCGGTTCATCGAGCCGACGTTGCCTTACGCCGCCGTCAACGTGAAGGAAAACCGGTTCGAGGAGCGGCCCAACGTCTGCCCGACGCCGGAGAGTTTTTACAACCTGTGCGATCTCGACTGGGTGGCGGAGAAGTTCAAGGACGACTTCGGGTTGCAAATCATGCTCGCGCACCTGAACGCGAAAACCAAAAACCCGGAGTTGGCCTACGCCGACACGCTGAAGCTCGCGACGACTCACGGCATCGTCACGCGCATTGACACGGCGGAAGGCCTTTCGCAAACCGCCGATGCGCTGCACCACCAGTCGGCGTATTTCGCCTCGCAGAAGATCGTCGAGAAGATCGAAGCATTTGCCAAGGCACAAAACAAAAAAGTCCTGTTCGTCCTGTCCTACCCGCCGAAATCCGTCACGCGTTTCGCAAAGGAAGGCGTGCGCGCCGATCAGCCGTTCGTGGACTTCATCAAGCGACGCGGCTCGCCGTTCGTTGACCTGATGAAGGACCACATGGACGACTTCGCGTTGTTCAAGGGCGACATCAAGGACTACGTGGCGCGGCATTGGGTCGGGCACTACAACCCGCGTGGAAACTTTTTCTGCGGCCACGCCATCCTGCGCGCGCTTCTACCAATGCTGGAGCCGAAACCGCTGCCGTATCGGCCCGGCACGGCGATCATGAAATGACCCAGTCCCGCCGCCAGTTTCTCAAGCACGCTGCCGCCGCTGCGAGTTCGCTTTCGCTCCTGGGCAGTGCGGCAATCCCATTCACGGCGTCGCCGAAGGAGAGCGGCCTCGTGCGCATCCACCCGCGCGAATACACCGGCGCGTTTGCCAATCCGCTGAAAGGTTTTCGTCCCGACATTCCCAGCGACGGCGGCACGGGCGAAGGCCTCGACAACCCGCTGGTCACGGTCGCGCGACATTACATCCGCTGGAATCAAATCGAGAACTCAGCCGCCGACGATGTGGACAAGATTCTGGAGTTCTGCAATCCCAAGTGGGCGGGCGTCGAAAAGCGGAACCAGAAAATCATCCCGCGCGTTTACCTCTACTGGCCGGAAAAGTTTTACTCGCCCGCCGATCTGCACCCGCACGACTATGGCAGCCGGAAGTTTCTCTACCGGCTCGGCAAGTTCATCGCGAAGCTGGGAGCGGCGTGGAATCGCGACCCGCGCGTGGCCTACATCGAAACCGGCATCGTCGGCCCGTGCGGCGAGCAATGGGGACCGACGCCGCACGCGGAGTTAAAAAAAGCCCTCGGCGATTCCTACACCGCCGCGTTTCCCGACAAGCTGTGTATGATTCGTTACCCGTGGCACTGGCCCGAATACAAGTTCGGCGTGTTCTGGGATTCGTGGGGCACGCACAAGGACACGGGGAGGATGTTGGAAGTTTTGGAATCGCCGGAGCTGGCCGGCTCGTGGAAAACCCGCGTGCGCGGCGGCGAAATTTCCTACGGCTTTGGCGAACCGCCGGGCGACAACCCAGACGACACCATGGCGAAAACGCATCACATTGACTGGATCAAGTGCCTCACGCGGCGCGGTCACTGGAATCATCTCGGCTGGGTTTCTTACTACGATTGGAGGAACCCCGTCGCCGCCGCCAACGGGCTACACCTCCAAAAAGCTTTCGGCTATCGGTTCCAGGTGGATGAAGTCCGTTATCCCGCAAGCATTGCGCCGGGCGGGACGCTGGAGGTTTCGTTCACCGTCCGCAACACCGGTTCATCGCCCTTCTACTACAACTGGCCTGTCGAACTGAGTTTGCTCGACGAACAAACGCATAGGCCCGTCTGGCGCGAAACCTTCGCGGGCGCGGACATCCGCCAATGGCTGCCCGGTGACCGCTGGATGCAGTTCGCAAACTGGGACGCAACGCGCGGTCACTACGTTCTGGACCACGGCCCGGCGCGATATGAAATCCCCGCCACAGCAGATCAAGTGCGCGAACAATTCACACTGCCGCGGAATCTCCTACGCGGAACTTACATTCTCGCGCTCGCCATTCTCGATCCAGCGGGCATGATGCCGTCGTGCCGCTTCGCCATCGCAAATTATTTCACCGGCGGACGCCATCCGATTGGTCGCATCGGTGTGGGCAAAGACGTGGAGGAGGTTGAATTGAACACTGTGTCTTTCAACGATCCCGCAACCGAGACGAGCATTGGCTACCGCGCCCCTTGAATCATGAGCCTCAAGAAAACATTACAGGCCGTGCTGGTTGTCGCCGCTCTGCTTTCCACGCATATCTCCCGCGCCGGGGCCGCCAAGCCGTTGTCTCTGCATCCCGACAACCCGCATTACTTTCTGTTCCGGGGCAAGCCCGCGATCCTGATCTCGTCCGGCGAGCATTACGGCGCGGTGCTGAATCTGGATTTCGATTACCTGCCGTGCCTCGACGAATTGCAATCCAAGGGGCTGAATCACACGCGGACATTTTCCGGCACGTATCGCGAAGTTCCGGCGTCGTTCGGCATCACGGACAACACGCTCGCGCCCAAACCACATCGTTACCTCGCCCCGTGGGCGCGGAGCGACACGCCCGGCTATTTCGATGGAGGCAACAAATTTGATCTGACGAAATGGGATGAAAACTATTTCCGCCGGTTGAAAGATTTCGTCGCCCAGGCCGGTCGGCGCGGAATCGTCGTTGAGATAAATCTTTTCTGTCCGCTGTATGATGAGGTTCTATGGCGTGCGAATCCCATGAACGCGACGAACAACATCAACGGCTTCGGCCACGCCGTGCGCGGCGAAGTTTACACCTTGAAACACGACGACCTCACGGCGGTCCAGAAGGCGGTCGCGCGGAAGATCGTCGAGGCACTCAATGAGTTCGACAATCTTTACTACGAAGTCTGCAACGAGGCGTGGCTGGGCGGTGTCACGCTGCCGTGGCAAAACGAAATCGCCGCGACCATCGTGGAAACGGAAGCGTCGTTGCCAGGCAAACATCTCATCTCGCTGAATCTGGGCGGATTGAAAATCACCGAACCCAATGCCGCTGTCTCCATTTACAATTTCCACCACGCCGCTCCGGCAGAAGCGGTCGCCGCGAACTACGGGCTGAACCGGGTGATTGGCGACAACGAGACGGGCTTTCGCGGCCGGGAGAACCTCGCTTACCGCACCGAGGCGTGGGATTGCGTCATCGCTGGAGGTGCGCTGTTCAGCAGCCTCGATTATTCGTTTACCCCTGCGCATCCGGACGGAAGTTTTCTGGAATACAAATCGCCGGGCGGCGGCAATGCGACGTTGCGACAGCAACTGCGGGTGCTGAAGAATTTCATCCACGACTTCGAGTTCGTTCGCATGACACCGGACGATTCCGTCATTGAGGCTTGCACTCCGGCTGGGCTTCGTGTGACGCGCGCGTTGTCGGAGAAGGGTCGGGCTTACGCGATCTACGTTCGCGCCCGCACGGACGCGGACAAATGCACCGTGCGCTGGACTGGATCGGTCACGCCCGAGCGCGACGAGGCGTTAACGTTTCACCTTGTGAGCAACAATGGCGTGCGCCTCTGGGTCAACGGCGCGGTTGTCGTTGAAAACCCGCGCGATCACAAGCTGGCAGAAGACCAGGGACAAATCGCATTGAAAGCCGGTGAACCGGCGGCGATCCGGTTGGAAACGTACCAAGCGCGCGATGATTCAGTCATCCGGTTTCTCTGGTCCGGCCCCAGCCGGGAGAAGTCCGTCGTTCCCACATCGCACCTGATGCCTCCCGACAGCGCCGGCCACGGACTTCGGGCGGAATACTTCGCCGACCGAAAGATGAAGAATCTCCTCCTGGCGCGGAATGATCCGGCGATTGATTTCGATTGGTCCAAACAAAGTCCATTTCCCAAGCCCAGGCAAGCGACGCCCGCTGAGTTGAAACTCGCGCTGCCTGCCGGAGATTACCAGGCCGAGTGGATCGAACCAAAAACCGGAACCGCGAGCGCGAGCGAGAATTTCCAACACACCGGCGGCGAGAAAATCCTGTCGTCTCCGGCGTTCACGGAAGATGTCGCGTTGAAACTGACGAATCGAAAACCGAAATAATCTCCAAGCGTTGATGACGATGAAAATAAGTCTCTGGCTGGCGGTTGTTCTCCTGATCGCCGCGTCCGGCTGCACGAGCACGCCCTCCGCCGCGAGTCGCGCGAAATACCTCATCGGCTACACCGACCAGCAATGCGACGATCCGCGCGGACAGTTTTACAACTCGCGCACTTCGCGCGCGATGCTCGTCCGTGCGGACGGAACGGGCCGGCGCGAAATCGGCGCTTCGCTGGTCACGCGCTCGAATAGCTGGACAGCCTTTGCGGGCTGGTGGTCGGATGGCCGGCAGGCGATTATTGGTAGTGCCTGGGAGAGCGAGGAGAATTATTTGTGGGAGCGTGAGCACCAGACTTTCCGCATGACCGAGGGCAACTGGCTGTTGGACGGTTGTCTCGTGGACATCCACACTGGCGCGATCCGCAACGTGACGGCGGTCGAGCGCGTGAGCAACTACAACGCGGGTGTGCGGCCCTGGCCCGGCGACCCGACACGCGCGACGTTTGCGCCGTTGATCAACGGGATTCAGCATCCGTTCGTCATGAACAGCGACGGGCACAACAAGAAAGACCTTGCGAGCGGCCCGGAGGGTTTCACGTACGGCTGCGACGTGTCGCCGGATGGGAAGCGCATCACCTACAACAAGAACTATCTCGTCTATATCGCCGACGCGGACGGCGCAAATCCACGCCGCGTGGATGAAACTTCCGGGCACACGTTTCAATTCATCCCCACGTGGTCGCCGGATGGAAAGTGGGTTTTGTTTCTGTCCGGCCAACACTACAAATGTCATCCCCATCTAGTCCGCGCCGACGGCACGGGGCTGCGCAAACTCGCCGATCGCGGGACCTACTCCGGCTCCATGCAACCGCTGAAATTTCCGGACTTCCACTCCGGCCACAGCGATTTGCCCGTATGGTCGCCTGATTCGAAATGGGTTTATTACACCGCGCAAGTCGGCGAGGCGGTGGAGTTGCTGCGCGTCTCGCTGGATGGGAACATCGAGCAACTTACCCACAGCCAGCCAGGCGTGGCGAACTATCACCCGACAATTTCACCCGATGGAAAACTCGTCGCATTCGGATCCACCCGCGACGGTGCCGGCGCGCAATACGTTGCCGATGCCGATGGCCGCAACCTCAAGGCCATTACCAAGCCCACGCCCGGACGCATCCAGCGGCACGCGCACTGGCAACCGGTCAAACCCTGAAAGCCGATGACACTCAATCTCGCTCGAAAGTCCGCGAGCCTCGCAGCCGTTGGACTTATGTTGATCGCCGCGCAAATAATGTGCGGCGCGGAAACTAAACCGTGGGCGCCGCAACCTCCCGCGCAGTTCCGAAAACAAATCCTCACCGGGGAATATTTCTGCGACGGCATCACGGCGGGCGACATCAATCGCGACGGGAAGGCGGACATCATCGCCGGGCCGTTCTGGTATGAAGGGCCGGGTTTCACGAACCAGCATGAGTTCTATCCGGCGAAACCGTTCCCCACCGAACCAAGCCCGACCGACTCGATGTTCAGTTTCGTGTGTGATTTCAACTCCGACGGCTGGCCGGATATTCTCGTGTTGGGCCGCGTGCATTTGCATCAGGCGTTTTGGTATGAGAACCCACAAGGCAAACCCGGGCTTTGGAAGAAGCATTTTGTTTTTGAGCGCATCAAAGGCGAGTCGCCGGCGTTCCAGGATGTGGATGGCGATGGCAAACCGGAACTCGTTGCGCACGATGGAACGCGCTGGGGCTTGATTCAACCGGATTGGAAGAATCCCACCAACGCGTGGCGCTTCAAGCCAGTCACAGCGCCGGGAAAATTCGAGCAGTTCTACCACGGCACTGGCATCGGTGATGTGAACGGCGATGGAAGATCTGATCTGGTTCTGGACGAGGGTTGGTATGAACAAACCGCCAACCGCAGCGCCGAGTGGACGAAGCACGAATTCAAGTTCGGCGCGAAAGGCGGCGCGCAAATGTTCGCCGTAGATGTGGATGGCGACGGTGACAACGACATCATCACCGCGATTGACGCACACGGCTGGGGTTTGGCGTGGTTCGAGCAGGTGAAGGAAGGCGGCGGCATCACCTTCAAGAAACACGTCATCATGGGCACGCGCGACGAGGAGACGAAATACGGGGTCGCATTCACCCAACCCCACGCGCTCGCGATGGCGGACCTGGACGGCGACGGATTGACGGACATCGTCGTCGGCAAGCGCCGCTGGGCGCACGGGCCGAAGGGCGACATCGAGCCGATGGCGGAGCCGGTGTTGTATTGGTTTCGGCTGGTGCGCGAAGGTGGGACGGCGCGCTTCGAGCCGCATCTGATTGACCGCGAGTCCGGCGTGGGCGTCCAGGTCACCGCGGCGGACGTGAACGGCGATGGGCGGCCCGACGTGCTGACCGTTTCAAAGCTTGGTGCGTTTGTCTTCTTCGACGAGCCAGGGACGAAAACCGCCGCCGCATTTCCTGGCAAGGATTGGGAACTCGCGTCGCCTGAGTCGCAAGGGGTGGATTCGGCGAAGTTGAGTGAAGCCATCACGCTGCTGGATCGTACCATCGGCAGCAACGGCGTTCACGAACTCTTGATCGTCCGCAATGGCCGGATGATCTGGCACGGCGACAACATTGACAAGGTTCACGGCATCTGGTCGTTCACCAAAGTGTTCACGAGCACTTCGCTGGGTCTGCTCATTGACGACGGCAAATGCACGCTCGACACGAAGGCCAAGGACATTTTGCCCGCGATGGCCGCGACCTATCCCGAGGTCACGCTCCGCCACTTCACCACGATGACCTCCGGCTATCGCGCCGTGGGCGATGAAACGGGAAGCTACAAACACGGCGCGAGCCTGACGCCGTTCGATCCCAATCCGAAACCTCTGTTCACGCCGCCCGGCTCGCACTTCGCCTACTGGGATTCGGCGATGAATCAATATGCCAACGTGCTGACGCACATCGCGGGCGAATCGCTGGAAGATTTGTTCAAACGCCGCATCGCTGACCCCATTGGCATGAACCGCGCGAGGTGGGATTGGGGCGATTGGGGAAAAGTGGACGGCCTCGTCGTCAGCGGCGGTTCGGGCAACAAGAGCGGCCCGATGAAAATCTCCGCGCGCGAGGCGGCCCGACTTGGTCTTTTGTTTCTGAATCGCGGCAAGTGGAACGGCAAGCAACTCATCAGCGAGCGTTGGGTGACTGAGGCAACGCGCGTGCAAGTGCCGGCCACCGTGCCGCACGGTTTCGAAGAGCGGGCGAAGAGCGGCCCCGGCGAATACGGCTTCAACTGGTGGGTGAACGGCATCCAGCCCGACGGCCAGCGCAAATTCCCCGGCGCTCCGCCGAACACCTATTGCGGCGCCGGCCACAACAACAATTATTGTTTCGTGATTCCCGAGTGGAACATGGTCATCGTCCGCCTCGGCCTCGACGGCTCGGCGGGCGACCGCGTGTGGAGCGATTTTCTGGCGAAGGTCGGGGAGTCGGTGCGCTTTTAGACTGGCAGCCCAAACCACGGTGGATTAGACCAAGCCCGCACATTTTTCACTTCGTCCCGCCGTCGGGATTGAATTGATTTTCGAGGCGACGGAAACGGCCAACCGCAATGTCGGAACGGCAACCCAAAACGACACCTGAAAGACCCGCCCATCACGGGAGGGCTTGGGGCATGGCTGGGTTGATGGGAGCAGCAACGGTGGCATTGTTCTGGAGCGCGACGCGGTTCGAGTTTCTCAATTTGGATGACGACATGTACGTCCACGGAAACTCTCACGTCCACGGCGGGATGACGGTGAAGGGTTTGACCTACACCGTGACGACCACGGAAGGCGGCAGTTGGATGCCGCTGACCTGGCTCTCCTATCTGCTCGACGCACAACTTTGGGGAGACAAACCCGCCGGGTTTCACGCCACAAACATTCTGCTCCATGCCGTCGCCGCCGTTCTGCTTTTCCTGGCGTTGCGGATGATGACGCGCGAAGTCTGGCCGAGCGCGATGGCGGCGGCGGTGTTCGCCGTGCATCCGCTCCGGCTGGAATCTGTGGTCTGGATTGCCGAGCGCAAGGACGTTCTCAGCGGTGTGTTTTTCATGCTGACGCTGATCGCCTATGCGCGCTACGCCGCCAAACCCGGCAAAGCGCGCCTGGCCGTGACGCTCCTTTGCCTTGCGATCGGGCTGATGGCAAAACCAATGCTCGTGATGCTGCCCTTCCTGCTGCTGCTGCTCGATGTTTGGCCGCTTCGTCGAACCGAAACCGACTTGCGCACAATGAAAACAAAATCGCCGGCGCTGGTGCTGGAGAAGATTTCATTGTTCGTCGTGAGTTTGATCTTCGCCGTCATCACTTATTTGAGTCAGTCGGCGGCGGGCGCGGTCGTTGGAGAAAGTTCGCCGGACGAGTGGCGGCTTTTGCGAATCGCCGACAACTACGGCTTCTATCTGGCAAAACTCTTTTGGCCCACGCAGCTCAACGTGCTCTACGCGATCACTCCGTTGTCCATTGGGCGGGCCGCGCTCGCGCTCGCGCTCCTGCTCGGCATCACCTTAATCGTCCTCCGCTTGTTGCCGAAGCGTGCGTGGCTTGCCGTGGGCTGGCTTTGGTTTCTCGGATTGTTGGTGCCCGTGATCGGCCTCGTGCCCGTGGGTTCGACGTGGGTCGCCGACCGCTACACTTATCTGCCGTCGGTGGGAATCTGTGTCATGTTCGCGTGGACGATGTGGACGAGCGTTTCCAAGCTTCAATCGAGATTCAAACCCATGCTGGCCTCGCTGTTGATTCCAATCGCGCTCGCGACTCTGACGATCCGGAATCTGCCGCGCTGGCAAAGTTCGATCACGCTTTTCTCGGACGCCGTGAGCAAAGGCGAGCATCCCGGCGCGCATCAAAACCTCGGCGTGGCCCTGGCCGGGCAAGGCGATTTCGAAACCGCCATTGCACACTACACGCGCTCGCTCGAACTCAATCCACAATCCGCCGAAGCCTGCTACAACCGCGCGAATGCCTTCCGCGCTCAGGAGAAACTGGATCCGGCCTTGGCTGACTACACGCGCGCCATCGAGTTGAAGCCAAGCTATGCGGAGGCGTTCAACAACCGCGGCAGCCTCCACGCCGCCGCCGGGCAATTCGATGCCGCCATTCGCGACTTCACGCAGGCCATTGCATTGCGCGGCGACTATACCGAGGCGCTTGCCAACCGGGGCCACGCTTATTTGGAAACGGGAAGATTGCGCGAGGCTGTCGGTGACTATTCCAAAGCCATCGCCGCGAAACCTGACTTCGCCTCCGCCTATCACGACCGCGCGGTGGTATTTTACCAATTCAAGGATTACGACCGCGCGTGGGCGGACCTTCGCGCCTGTCGCAAGCTGGGCGTGACACCGAATCCCGAACTGATCCGCCGCCTCGAAGCAGATTCCGGCAAGCGGGAGTGAAAATCATTTTTTCCCCGTCAATCGCTGCACCAGCAAGTCTTCAAGCGCCGGGAGATTTTTCCAGGTCATCGCCACGTTGACCCTTTTCGGTAGAGCCGAACGCAGTGATCACACTTGTGTAAGAGGTGCGCGCTTTTTGAAATCTCTGTTATCACCGGTTGTGCAAACAACCATCGGCACTGTACGGCCAAGGCCAAGTTAAGCCGGTTGGACCATGAACTCTGGGGCGAGCCTTGGTAGTGGGCCATGGTATCGCCTTCAATTCCACCAAACACATCCTAGTGCGGGCCGGCCGGCCGGCGGAACGATTCGCTGAGCTGTGATGATCCGCCGGTGGTAGGGATGGTTCGGCAGCAGGCCGATTTTCGAAAGGTCGATCCGCTGGAAGCCGAGCTTCCATGCGGGTGAGCCCGGCTTCAGGCGTAAATCGCCTTTCTCAATATTCAGGAAATTTGGATCGGCGCTGATACTGCCATTCTCCACGCTGAGCGCCTTTTGCTCATCCAGGTATCTCTGACCCCAATTTGGATCGTTGGGACACCAGTAAATGTTGTGGTCCGTGCGCGTGCCTTTCAGCCGGTCGCCTGGTCCGGTGGAGAAGGAGCGATACTCGAGAATGGGGAGGTAATCTTTCCGTGGAGAGTAGATGATGTTCCGCTCGATGCGGGCGCCCGTGATGTCGAGTTTGCCGTTGTTGGTGCCGTAAGGATAGAGACCGGGAATACAGATGTATCCGTGTACGATGTTTTCCGGACGCATCTGCCGCGGGCTGGGGATGATATCTGCGATGATGTTATTAACGATATGGTTCATTCCCGTCATGGAGACGCCCACCTGGACGCTGTGGATCCGGTGGATCACGTTTCCTTCGACGATGGTTTCGTTCTGAAAGTCGTCACAGCGGATTCCAGCTCCCATGTGGCGGCCGGTACAATCGTGGACAAAGTTCTGATAGATGTGGTTCTCCCTGCCGCACCCGGAAATGTAGATCCCGTTTCCGTCACCCATCAATTCCATGACATGGTGAATGTCGTTCTTTTCCACAAGATTCCTGCGTGCATGGAAGTACTTCTCAAAATAGTACCACTGGTCCCAGTTATACGGCTTTTCCGGGACGCCGACTTCGTGCCAGCGAACCGTTCGGGATGCGTCGCCGTCTAGGACATCGCGCCCCACGGAGATTCGTCCGCTGACCACAATGCCGGTGTAAGGAGTGTTATGGATGAGATTATTGGCCACATGATTGTATCCGCTCTGCCACACCATGATCGCTGGCGTGGCCCAGTAAGTTTCCCCGGTGTGATGAACCCAGTTGTTGATCACTTCGTTGTGGTCATTCGCGTCCTTGGTCCCGGGGCCGTAACCGGCTAGCAGGATGGCAACCGCACCCACGTGACTGAATTCATTACCGACAATACGATTCTTCTGGCACGTCAGGTCCAAACGAACACCGGTTCCCGCGGTTGCGGTGAAGCGGCAGTCCCGCACCACGCATTTGGAAGCTCCTCGAAAACGTAGCGCCGCCGTGGGACGATCAAACATTTCCCAGCAATGTTGCAGGTTCCAACCGGTGTAGCCGTGCCAGGGAAACCGCTCGGTTTGAGCGAAAGTAAGCGCTTTAAACACGAGGCCCGTCACTGGCTGATCTCGGGGGCCATCGTAGTCGATCGAGCCTTCCACCCGCACCAGTTCCGTCAGCCTTGGCGCAACAATGTTATCGCTAGGCCGAGCGTTCTTGGGCCAGAGGTATATTTTTCGTTGGGCAGCGTTGAAGACCCACTCGCCAGGCTGGTCCAGTGCTTCGAGGATGTTCTCGACCCACAGAGTCTGGTCGAAATATTTGACCCTTCCGATGGGCCTGGAGGGAGCAAGCGCAGTCCGTGCCGTGCCGGTCTGCTCATCGACGGACGCGATGGGAAGGATGTTCATCTCGTAGTCGCAGCTCGGAATGGTCAACAACTCCGCTTCCTTGAGGTTCGGCCAGTTCTTCATCATTCCGGTGAGGAAACGAAACTGGTCCAGGGGTTGGCCCTCCTTGACGAACTCCGGCGGGGTGAAGCCTTCGGTCCGGGCCCGGGGAAGACGTTCCATAGCGTCATAGAGAGAGCAAATCCGATCCATTCCCTCCGGCGCATCGGCCACCCACACCTTCCCGCGCGCGGCTGGTGGAAGATCCTCCGGCTCCTTTTCCAGTCGCTTCCAGTTTCGCAACGGCGACCCGGAACTCAAAACCGGCGTTTCGCCCGGGTAGGCGGCGTAAGTGATCTGTCGGCCGGCGGTCGCGGAGTCGGCGAGCGAAAATACCAACGTCTCCGGCAAATAATAAACTCCGCCGCGCAACAGCACGGTGTAGTCGCGATCTGGTTTCCGCTGTTTCAGTTCGCGGACCGCGTCGCGCGCGCGTGCCAGCGTGGCGAAAGGATTCCGTTTCGTGCCAGGATTCGAATCGTCGCCCGTGGGTGAAAGGTAGAAATCAGCCGCGCACAACCCTGAGAGATTCGAAAGCAGCAGCAGCAGCAGTGCGGCAAGCCAGAGATTGCGATTGGCGAACATGCCACCTTTTGAAGGTTTCCGGTCGCTGACGCAAGACGATTCAATTCGTTTGATTGCGATTGGCGGGCAAACTAGTGATGATCCGCCATCGCATGAAACCTCTCGCGCGCCTATTGGGTGGTTTGCTTTCCGCTGTTCATCTTTCGGCTGGTTACGCAACGGACATTCCCGCCATCTACAACAGCGAAGCGGACACCAACGCCGCGCCGCCTTCACCTCAGGAATCGCTCGCAAAGCTAAAACTGCCGCCCGGATTCAAAGCCACCGTGTTTGCCGCCGAACCCGACGTGCAGAATCCAATCTCAATGGCTTGGGACGCGCGCGGGCGGCTTTGGATTGCAGAGAATTACACCTACGCCGAGCGCCCGATCAAATTTGATCTCCACCTCCGCGACCGTATCCTCATCTTCGAGGACAAGGACGGCGATGGGCATTTCGATTCGCGGAAAGTTTTCACAGACGAAGTGCAGAAGCTCACGAGCGTCGAGGTCGGCCACGGCGGCGTGTGGGCGCTGTGTCCGCCCCAGTTGCTTTTCATTCCAGACAAGAATGGCGACGGAGTTCCTGATGGCCCGGCTGAAGTTGTGCTCGACGGTTTCACGGTGCCGGCAAATAACTATCACAATTTCGCCAACGGTTTGCATTGGGGGCCGGACGGCTGGCTTTATGGGCGGTGCGGTGCGTCGGCTCCCGGAAACATCGGCGTGCCCGGCACGCCAGACAGCGCGCGATTGCCGATGCACGGAGCGATTTGGCGGTATCATCCGCAACGGAAGACCGTGGAAGTGCTCACGGCCGGGCCAATGAATTCCTGGGGCCATGATTGGAACGAGTTCGGCGACGCGTTCGCCGTCAACACTGTCGTCGGCCATCTCTGGCACGTCATTCCCGGTGCGCATTATATCGTCGCGCACACCATTGATCCCAATCCGCACATCTACGAGATGATGGACATGCACGCCGACCATTGGCACTTCGACACGGCCAAAGGCTGGTCGAAATCAAAAGATGGTTCATCGGACTCGCTCGGCGGCGGCCATGCGCACATCGGTGCGATGGTTTACCTTGGCGACAACTGGCCCGCCGAATATCGCACCCATCTGTTCAGCTTGAACATGTTTGGCCGGCGTGCGAATCAGGAAATTCTCGAACGCGCCGGCTCCGGCTATCTGGGCAAACATGGAAACGACGCTTTCTTTTTCGGCGACGGTTGGTTTCGCGGACTCGAACTCGGCTATGGCCCCGACGGTGGCGTGTTCGTCCTCGACTGGAACGACACTGGCGAATGTCATGAAGCCACCGGCGTGTATCGCACGTCGGGTCGCATTTACAAAATCACTTACGGTGATTCTAAGCCCCCGTCGGTTGGTGACTTGACCAAATTAAACGTGAGCGAGTTGGTGAAGTTGCAACTGCACGCGAACGAATGGTTTGCCCGTCAGGCTCGGCTGCAACTCGCGGAACGCGCCAACGCTGGTAGTGAATTCGACACTGCTAAGTCTCAATTGCGTGAAATGTTCGCGCACCAGACGAACGCGGTCATGCAACTACGCGCCCTATGGTCGCTTTATGTCCTCGTTCGGGCGGATGAAGAATTCCTGCGAACCCAACTGCGTCATTCCGACGAACATGTTCGCGCCTGGGCAGTCCGCTTGTTGAGCGACTCGTGGCCGCTCGACACGGTGACTTCTGGCCGCAATGCAAGTGAGAGTCTCGTTACCTCGGCCGCTACGCTGAAGGAGCTTGCCCGTATCGCGAAGTCTGATTCGTCCGGACTCGTCCGGCTGGCGCTTGCCAGCACACTGCAACGCCTGCCCTTCTCTCAGCGTTCCGAACTTGCTGCGCCGTTGCTCGCTCATGGCGAGGACGCGAACGATCACAACCTGCCGCTGATGATTTGGTATGGCCTCATTCCCTTGGGCGATACTGCCCCAGCCACGCTCGCCACGCTCGCGGCGAATTGTCAGCTTCCGACTACGCGCAAGTACATCGCCCGGCGGCTTGGCGAGGACATTGAAAAGAATCCCGCGCCGTTGAGCGACTTGTTGAAGTTGACAGCGCGCAAATCCGAGCCGTTTCAGGCAGACATTCTGGCTGGGTTATCCGAAGCGTTACGCGGCTGGCGCCAAGCGCAGAAACCCTCAGCCTGGGATGCGCTACAGAAAAAGTTGTCCACCTCATCCAAGGCCGCCCTGCGCGATCGTGCCCGCGATCTCAGCGCGCTCTTCGGCGATGGCCGCGCGCTCGATGAAGTGAAGCGGGTCGCACTCGACGGCAAAGCCGACCTCACGTTTCGCCGGGCAGCCTTGGAAACGTTGATTGAGAATCGGCCGCCCGACTTGCGGCAGATTTGCGAGCAGCTTTTAGAGGTGAAGTTTCTGAACTCGACCGCCGTTCGCGGCCTGGCGTTGTTCAACGATCCGGCGATTGGCGAGAAGCTGGCCGAGAGTTATCTGCGGTTTCATCCTTCGGAACGCGGTGCCGTCATGGAGACGCTCGTGTCGCGTCCGGCGTTCGCCAAGCCATTGCTTGATGAAATGGCCACCGGTCGGATTCCGCGTGCGGATATGACGCCGTTTCACGCGCGGCAGATTCGCAGCTTCAACGACCCGGCGCTGACGAAACGGCGAAGTCTGGGGACAACTGCGCGACAGTCCCGCCGAGAAACAGAAATTCATCGCGCAGTTGAAAACGAAACTCACGCCTGCCGTGCTGGCCGCCGCCGACAAGAGCGCGGGCCGCACGGTGTTCAACACCGCCTGCGCGGCGTGCCACACGCTTTATGGCCACGGCGGTCAGGTCGGGCCCGACCTGACCGGCTCGGGCCGTGATAACCTGGATTACCTGCTCGACAACATCGTTGATCCGAGCGCCGTGGTTAACACGGATTTCCACATGACCGTTGTGGATTTGAAGGACGACCGCACGTTCAACGGCCTGGTCGCCGCGAAAACTGACCGCACCATCACGTTGAAAACCCAGACGGAGATCGTAACACTGGAGCGCGCCGAAATTCAGAGCATTCGCGAGTCGTTGCTATCGCTGATGCCAGAAGGGTTGCTGGAGGGTTTGAGCGAAACACACGTGCGCGATCTGATCGCCTACCTCATGCACCGAACCCAAGTGCCGTGATTCGATGGACGCCCGGCTCCTCAACGCGATGACCTCTTTTGCGGTCTGCATCGCGGGTCGGGCGCTTTCGATTGCTGAAGCTCGCGCGGCTGATGAATTACGCCAACCCCATGCGAAAATTGCGCGAAATTCCTGGACACCGGAGAAGCGGTGGCGTCAAACTACACCATCCGACCAAATCCGTTATGCCTGATCCATGGACGCATGGGGAAATTGGAGGCAGGAACGGCGGCGCTGAACAGACGCCAACAATCATGAAAACCAGCAAAACCCATTTGCCATATCCCGCATTCCAGTTGTTTCTCCTGCTCACGCTGACGTGCGCGCCGTGGGCGCAGGCCACCACCAACATCGCCTTGCCGTTTTACGAACCGTTCGCTTACACCAACTTTGGGCAGAAGCTGGGCGTTGATAACTTTAACGGCGGCGACTCGTGGGGGAATACCCGGGTGAATCCGAACCTGACAAACGGCAACCTCTCATACCCTGGCCTGCTGGCTTCGGCAGGCAACAAGATCACCGTCGGCGGCGGAACGATTCTTTGTGATGACAATGGCCCGCGCCCCAATTTTGCCTCCTCAGTGACCAGTGGCTCTCTTTACTTTTCCTTTCTGCTCCGGGTCAAAAGCACGCTTGGGATTACGGGAATCACCGACCCCGGTCGCTGCGTGTTCAACCTCACCGCAGGCGGTGGTACCAGTCGTATTTTGGGAGTTACTCTCGCGGACGATGGTTTAGGAAACAGCAAAATCGGAGTGGTCAAGTGGCCGAAATCTATCACAGTAGGGAATACAAGTCCTGCGAGTGGCTCGGCTTTCTTTTCCACCCCCATCTCGACCGACAACACGACCACTTACTTCGTCGTGGCCAAGTATGAAATCGTGGCGGGAGTGGATAATGACGTAGTTACGCTGTGGTTGAATCCATCGAGTGCCTACTTCGGCGGGGTGACAGAGGATCCGGGTAACAACGTCGTGGTCAATACGGGCACGGATGGCAGTTCGATCGGGATCAGCCGGCTTTACATTCAACAGGGCTACGATGCCGACATTGATGAATTGCGCATCGGCAAAAATTGGGTTGACGTGGCGCCCTCAGCTTGCGATGCGGCCAGCATCCTTTCGCCGCCGGTGGGGGTGACGAACGGTGTCGGTGGCAGGGCCACCTTCACCGCGACGGCCGGGGGCACGGCCCCGACCTATCACTGGCGGCGGAACGGAACAAATCTGGTGGATGGCGGCAACATTTCGGGGGCCACCAGCTCTACGCTCGTGATTGACCCGCTGACCGTGAGCGATGCCGTTCCGCAGCCCAATGGCTACGCTTTGGTCGTCAGCACCACTTGCGCCGGCGGATCGTCCCAAACTTCAGCCCCCGTGGCCTTAACTTTGATCATCGGGGCGAACCTGACCTGGAAAGGCGACGGCGGCGCCAATGAGTGGGATGTGGGAATCACGACGAACTGGAACAATAACACAGCCGTATTCACTAACTTCGACAATGTCACCTTCGATGACTCCTCGCTGAACTATAACGTGTCCGTGGTGGGCAGCCCGCAGCCGCTCCAGGTGTTGGGGAATGCAACGAATGATTACACACTCACCGGTACCATTGCGGACCCGGCTTTTGTGATCAAGACCAACACCGGCAAGCTGACGCTGGGCGGGCCCAACACTTACACCGGCAGAACCACTATTAAGCGGGGCACACTCGCCATCGCAAACGAAAACGGCCTGGGCGCCAACCCCGCTTTATTCCAGGCAAACCAACTGACCCTCGATGGCGGCACGCTGGAAACGACGGTGCCCTTCACGATCGATGACTTGAACCGGGGTATCACCTTGGGGTCATCGGGCGGCAAGATCGCGGTGGACGGCTTCACCACGCTGACGATGAAGAGCCCGATTGCGGGCACCGCCGGTGGAGGTTTGGTGAAGATCGGCGACGGCACGCTGCGTATGCAATCCTTTAACACCTATAACGGTAATACCACCGTCAGCAATGGCGTGATGTATCTCGACAACAGTTCCGGCACCCCGTTTGGGAATGGCGCAGGAACGTTCATTTTGGCGGGCGGCGCCTTGACAGTTGAGTCACGCGGCGATGCTACGTTGGACATTATGAACCCGGTTACCGTGGCGGCGGACAGTGAACTCACGACCGTGCAGACCTCAAAACCCACCGTGGACTTCAGACTACACAACAATGATGCCTGTTTGAGTGGCAGCCAAAGGCTCACCATCCGCAACGATTCCGGGATTGGCAATTTCTTCTATGTGCGCTTGTATGGCAGCAATCTTACGTTCAACGGCGCGGTGGTGAACGACAACGGAGCCGGGGCCGGAGTCCAGTGGCTTGCGAGCAATAACCAGGGTGGCACTCATAACTTCAATGGTGAGATTTCGGGCCCGGGAAGCTTCGTGCGGAGAGCAGATAGTGCTCCGGGTGGCGATACCATCCTGAATTCTGCCAACACCTACAGCGGTGGCACGATCTTGAACCGGGGCGGCATCGGGTTCGGAGTCAATTCCGTTGGTAGCCCAAATTCGCCGACGGCGGGGCCCATCGGCACCGGTCCGCTGACCCAGGACAATTCAGGCAGCGGCACGATCACAAAGGTATTTGCCGCGGGCGGCGCTCGGAACGTTGGCAATAGCATCGTTCTCGCCACTTCCAGCAAGCCCAACTTCATCATTGGTGGCACGAACGACCTGACGCTCTCAGGCGACATCAACTTGAGCTTCGGAGCTACAATTCAAGTGGACAATACCGGCACCAGCATCCTTTCCGGGAATGTCAGCAACGGCGGCTTGGTCAAGACCGGCAATGGCAAATTGCTGTTGAACGGTTCTGTGACGGCCGACACGGTCACGGTGAACGCCGGCACCCTGGGCGGCATTGGCACGCTCAGCGGCCCCCTCACTGTGAACACCAATGCCACGCTTGCACCGGGCGCCTCGATAGGCACGCTCACCGTCAGTAACGACGTAGCGTTGTCCGGCAACACATTGATCGAGGTGAACAAAACCGCCGGCACGCATGACCTCGTCACCGGCGTGAACACTCTGACTTACGGCGGCACACTCACGGTGACGAATTTGAGCGGGACGCTGACCACCAGTGATCCCTTTACGATCTTTAGCGCGACCACGCCTGTCGGCAATTTCTCCAGCATCGCCGGTTCTCCGGGCCCCGGCCTGAACTGGAGCTTCAATCCGGCCAGCGGTGTGGTAAGCGTGGTCGTGGGCGTGGCCAGCAATCCGACCAACATCAGCTACACCGTCAGCGGCGGCGCGCTCAACCTGACGTGGCCGGCTTCGCATCTCGGCTGGATCGCTGCCTCCAATTCAGTGGATGTCAACAACCCAAGTCTCTGGTTCGACATCGCCGGCTCGGGCTCGGCAACGAGCCTGAACGTGACGTTTGATTCGTTGAAAACGAACGTGTTTTTCCGTCTGCACCATCCGTAAACCGCTTCCTTCGAGTTCTACGAGACCGAGAATTCAGTGGCACGAGGTGGTATTGATCGCCGCGCGGGTGTGGGTCGTTGGCGCGGCTGTTGGAGCGTGATTGCCGGGAAAAGCAGATGAAATTGCCCCTGGGTCAAATGTCGTCGCAGCACATGCAAAAGCAGAATATGGCCTCTGATTATCTATGACTTTCCTAGACCGAACAATGAACACCTTTGGCATAAACGCACGCGCCGCCTGGCTTGCCTTTCGGTTTGCCGCCTTTGGACTGTTACCCCTGCTCCTCTTTGCACCTGCCGGGTTGGCCACGGAGATCGTTGCCTTTCCCGGCGCAGAAGGCTTCGGACGCCTGGCGACTGGCGGGCGGGGCGGCGATGTTTACCAGGTGACAACGCTGGCCGACTCAGGCCCGGGTTCGCTCCGCGAAGGAATCCACTCCGCGGGCGGGCCGCGTACGATTGTGTTCGGCCTGTCCGGCACAATCGAACTCAAGAGCCGTTTGCTGCTCGACAAGTCCGCCATCACCATCGCCGGCCAAACCGCGCCCGGCGAAGGCATCACCCTCAAGGATTTCACCTTTCAGATCCGGGCGGCGACCAATGTCATCGTGCGTTATCTCCGTTGCCGGCTCGGCGACGAAAACAAAGCCTTGGGCGCCAAGGGTGGCGACGACACCTTCAATACCGACGACATTGATCGCGTCATGGTGGATCATTGTTCGTTCAGTTGGGCGATTGACGGCACGCACGATTTGCGGCGCGGCGGCAATTTCACCATGCAATGGAGCATCATCAGCGAGTCGCTCAACCACAGCCTCCACAACAAGGGCTCGCACGCCATGGGCGCCTCCTATCGCAACCCGTCCGGAAACATTTCCCTGCATCATAATCTTTATTCCACCTGCCGGGACCGGCACCCAAGCCTGGGCAGCCAGGACGCACCGCCCCAATACATCGTGGATTTCCGGAACAACATTGACTACAACTGGAGCGATCCCGGCACGGCCAACTTTTGCGACTCGTTCATCAATTGCATCAACAATCTTTGGCGTCCCGGCCCCATGACGAGTCCCGCCAAACTTCCCATTGCCATGAAAGGGAGTCTGCCGGATTTGGCCAAAGGTCACATGGAAGGCAACGTGTTCGAAGGACGGGACGATCTGACTCGGGATAATTACGCCGCACTCGATTTTAATCGCTGGCTTGGCCCCAAAGGCAACTATAAATATCGCGGGACGGTTGCCGATTGGCGAGCGGACAAAGCCGCCGCCCTTGGCGCCAATGCGCCACAGACCCAATCCGCAACCGAGGCGGCGGAACTGGTCCTGGCTCACGCCGGCGCGTCCCTGCACCGCGATGTCGTGGATCAGCGCATCATTGACAACGTTCGCCAGCACAAAGGCAAAGTGATCGATTCCCAGAAAGAGGTTGGCGGCTGGCCCCTGCTGCGCAGCCTGCCGGCGCCATTGGACAGCGACCATGATGGCATGCCAGACGATTGGGAAAAATCTCATGGCCTGAATCCAAACGACCCCGCCGACCGCAACGCCGACCGCAACCGCGACGGCTACACGAATCTCGAAGTTTACCTGAACAGCCTTTGCCCCAATTGATGCGAGCCTCCATTGGAAACCGGACGCTCCTTTTTTTCGCTGCGACTGCCCTACGTTTCACCTGTTTTTCCGCTGGCTCGTCGTGTCGCGTCACAACACTTTGCGCGGCGATCATTCAGGATCGTCACTACAAAAGACAAGGCTGATTTGATGATAGTCTTTACACGACGCATCACGCTGTCGCCGGCGCAACTTGCCACGGTGAAGCAGTCCCTGGTGGCCAGACTCGATTGGCTGGACGCCTCGGAGATGATCGCAAACGAGCCGGACGAGAGCTACCCCATGGTGCTGACGCATTGGATTCGCCAGGACCAGTTGCAATGTCTGAAGGGTAAAGTGCAAATCATGCGTCCGGGTGGATGACGCACGGCACATTGAGGCCTTTCCCGGGAACTTCAAAATCGCCGCGCACAAAAAAATCCAAACTGTAAACTGGCGGAGGTGGATTTTGCCTCGGTGAACCGCTTTGGGGAATAGCTGGACTGTGTCGGTGTGTGAGTTCGGCCAAGCGCAACGACCGGGGGCCGGCAACCGTTACTGCGAGCGCGTTTTCTCAATAGCCTTGAGTTGGGCCAAAGCCTGCTGATCACCGTTGACGGCACGGCGTTGCAGTTCCCCGACCATGGCCTGTTTGGCGTCTTGAGCGGCCGTCACCTGGGCGGCGGTCATCCCCGGCTTCTGCTGTGCAGCCTGCAAGGCGATCACACCGCTGGCGTAGTCGTTTGCGCGCACGGCGGAGAGGGCGGTCTTAACCAAGTCGGCGGCGGCTTGCGGGGCCGGGCTTGGAGCCGCGGATTGTGTTTCAACCGTCGCCGGGGCAGCCTCGGATGGGAATGCCTTTTCCAATTGGGAAACGCTGGACTTTACGTCCGCCTTCTTGCTACACGCTCCCAAGGCAAATGCCAGTGCGACAAACATAAGCAACCGGGACGTGGTTTTCATGGCAGGTTGGAGAGAGGTTCAGCGACCGTTGACCGAATTCGGATAGCACCAGAGACTATTCCTGTTGGGATCGGCGATCAATTGAGCCCACTTTTTCCATTTCACATACTCCGCGTGTCCATCAAAGAAGCCGAACAAGGCACCATAAACGTGCCGCTTCGTGAGGCCCTCGCTGGGTGAACTGGCTCCGTCGTTGAAGTTGCCGCTGTCGGTTTCGTCGCTTTCCCAGAACAGCATATCCGTCCCTTTGAACGCCGCGTTCTTGAAGGTCTTTCCCACCACCCCGCTGCCCCAGTCAAAAGATTGATAGCCGTTGATCACCGCGCCATTCATCAGATAGCTGGTGAACTTGATGTTACTGAGCTGCCAACCGAAGATATTCGTCTTATGAAGGGGACACATGTACAAACTCCAGGATTTTAGGTACTGAAAGTAGAGTCCTTTGCTGGGGCCGTTGGTTTGGTTTGGTCCGGGAACTCCCGGCAGGCATTCGCCGGGTTTGTAAAGCCATCCTGCAGGAAAGAAGGGATCTGCGGCTGCGGAACCACCGCCACAATTGGGCGGCTCAATGCGGTCACCGGAGTCTCCGACGTACAAGTTGTGGGACAAGCCCAATTGCTTCAAATTGTTCAAACATTGCGTCCGCTGCGCTTTCTCCTTCGCCTTGGCCAGCGCCGGCAACAACATGGCGGCCAGAATGGCGATGATGGCGATGACGACGAGCAATTCAATCAGAGTGAATGCTTCGAGGAGTTGCGCGGATGGTGATGCGCCAAGCCCGGGCTTCAATCTGTTTCGATTCAAGCTAATCATACGGTTTGCGCGAATTTGGTTGACCATAACCGAAGAATTCTGTTGCTAACAGCCTCAGATAATTCGCTCTGAAAAGCAATGGGTTTTTATCTGGAGGTCGGAACTCCTTGGTTGCCTTGGAGCGCAAACTGATCGCCGCTGCGGATGCCGGCGACCCACCGCCACCCACCGCCAAGAGGAGCTATGAGTTGCTTGGAATGGCTGATAAAATTGCCCTTGGGCCAGGGCGTGTAGCGCGC